>CAZBSX010000136.1:0-5007 GCA_964494305.1 uncultured Legionella sp.
AAAAATCCCTTATGAGATTCTAACCCGAGATACCTATAGTATCGTCAAAGAAAAAATCCCTGAAGGCAAAACCTACTGCTCACTCTGTTCTCGTTTACGTCGAGGCATCATCTATCGTTATGCAGAAGAACATGGGTTTACCAAAATTGCGCTAGGACATCATCGGGATGATTTAATTCGCACCTTAATGATGTCAATTTTGTACAATGGCGACGTTCGCTCCATGCCGCCCAAATTACTCAGTGATAATAAAAAACACATCGTAATTCGCCCCATGTGCTACGTCCAAGAAAAAGATATTATCACGTATGCTATGGAACAAAATTATCCCATTATTCCTTGTACACTGTGCGGCTCGCAAGATAATCTTGCGCGAAAACGCGTTGGTAAACTCATTGATCAATTAGCACTAGACAATCCTAAAGTACCGAGTAATATTTTACATGCGCTACAAAGCATTAAACCCAGTCAGCTTATGGATCAAGATTTATGGAATTTCCGAGACTTAGAACGTGAGATGCTCAACGCTCACGATGATTATCAACCACCGATTACGCTAACCGAGGATCACATCTATGATGGCGCAGGAATTGACGAACACGTTACGTAAAATTCGTATTTATCAAAAGCGTCAACTCAAATTCGATTTTGTTGCTGCGGTCGTTGTATTTTTGATTGCGATTCCACTCTGTTTGGGTATTGCTTTGGCGTCCGGCGCACCGTTAATGTCGGGAATCCTCAGTGGCATCATTGGCGGTGTCGTTGTTGGAATATTAAGTGGTTCACATGTCAGTGTAGCCGGGCCAGCCGCAGGGATGAGTGCAGTCGTTCTTGCTGTTATTACCCAATTTGGTAGCTTCAATATATTCTTGCTAGCTTTAGTCATTGCAGGTGTCTATCAAATCATTGCAGGGTTGTTGCGAGCAGGATTTGTTGCAGATTATGTGCCATCAAACATTGTCCAAGGGTTATTGTCTGCCGTAGGAATTCTGATTATTGTCAAACAACTTCCCTTGGCTTTTACGTTATCTCACTCTCTGGCGACGCTAAAAACTCAATTACTCGATATTTCATCTGGTTTTTCGTTACAACCCTTACGAGATCTGAGTATTCATATCAATGTGGGTGCTGTTGTATTATCACTCAGTGCATTATTCATTCTAATCGCAATTGACCATACAAAGAAACGCTGGCTGCGTTCTTTGCCAGGACCGTTTGTCGTTGTGATTTTAGGGATCCTATTCAATGAAATTTTCTTATTAATCAACTCGCCGTTGGCCCAAATTGCGCCACATTTAGTCAATATCCCCAAACACGATGGCTTTGCTGACTTTCTGTCGCAAATGCAATGCCCAGATTGGTCAGCGTTTACCAATCCTCATGTCTACGTCTTGGCATTACTCCTTGGGAGCGTATCCTCTCTAGAAAACTTACTGAATATCAAAGCCGGTGAACGCTTAGATACCCAAAGACGTTATTGCTCAAAAGATCGTGAACTCATTGCGCAAGGGATTGGGAATATGGTCGCGGGCTTGGTCGGAGGCATTCCTATTACTTCCGTGATTGTGCGGACTTCGATTAATATTCAAAGTGGCTCTAAAACCAAGATTTCCACTATTTTTCACGGCGTTTTTATATTACTCGCCATGATATTAATCCCCGATGCATTAAACAAAATCCCACTGTCTTCCCTAGCTGGCGTTTTAATTTATACCGGCTACAAACTTACAAAACCAAGTATTTATCGTTCAATTTATCGCCAAGGACTTGATCGTTTTATCCCTTTTGTTATCACGGTTGTTTGTATCATCTTCCTCAATTTACTCTTTGGAATATTATTAGGGTTGCTGAGCAGTTTATTTTTTATTCTCAAATCCAATAGCCAAGTTCGGTTGGACATCATTAAAGAAAACTATCCGAAGGGCGTTACTCATCGTTTGATTCTGCCGCAACAAACCACATTCTTAAACAAAGCGTCTTTAGTGGCTGAATTGGATGCTATCCCCAGGAATTCACTCTTGACCATTGACGCGCGCTACTCCGATTACATCGATAAAGAAATTATCGAATTCCTCAAAGAGTTTCAATCTGAACACGCCGTCCATAAGCACATTTCTCTGAATTTAATCGGTTTTAAAGAACATTATCAAATTCATAATTATATCGATTTTATCAATGTCACGACTTATGATGTCCAATCGACCCTGACGCCGCATCAAGCACTCAACATCCTGAAAGAAGGCAATGAACGCTTCCGAAACGATACCTGTATCCACCGTAGTTTCAAAACTGATATTGCTCATACTGCGACCACACAGCATCCGATCGCGGTTGTCTTAGGTTGCATTGACTCTAGAGTGCCCGTGGAAACTATTTTTGACATGAGTTTTGGTGATTTATTTTGTATTCGAATCGCCGGTAATGTCGTGAATGATGATGTCTTAGCAAGCATGGAATATGCCTGCAACGTAGTGGGCGCAAAATTGATTGTCGTGCTCGGTCATACTGGATGTGGTGCGATTCAAGCCGCATGTGATAGTGTTAAAAAAGGCTTTATCACCCAGTTGTTAGCGAAAATTAAACCTGCTATTGCCGCTGAAACATATACCTCACAGGATCGTTCGGGGAAGAATCATCATTTTGTGCATAAAGTTACGCAACTCAATATCGCCAATACCATTCATACGATTTATCATGAAAGTGAGATTCTCAGTACTATGATTGATCAGGAAAAAATTGGTATTGTAGGCGCACTCTATGATATCAACAGCGGTGAAGCCTCATTTCATGATTTTTCAACGTTTATCAATCAATTGGATGTCAATGATGGCGCCAGCCAATTGAATGAAAAACTACGTAAAACCATCATGGCTGCAAACCGAATGCTACCATCCACAACCTAGGGAAATACAACGTTATGCGTGCAAGTCAAGCTTACATCAAAACCTTAAAAGAAACGCCAAACGATGCTGAAATTGCTTCTCATCAATTGATGCTAAGAGCAGGTATGATTCGAAAATTGGGCTCTGGATTATATACCTGGCTACCTTTAGGGTTACGCGTCTTGCGGAATGTAGAGCATATTGTTCGTACCGAAATGAATCGCATTGGTGCTATGGAGTTATTCATGCCCGCAGTACAACCCGCTGAATTATGGCAAGAAACTGGACGGTGGGAAACCTTTGGCAATCAATTGTTGACGATGCAAGATGCAAACGAACGCGCTTACTGTTTTGGCCCCACTCATGAAGAAGTTATTACTGATCTGATGCGTCAGGAAGTTCAATCTTACAAAGAATTACCCTTGGTATTGTATCAAATTCAAACCAAATTTCGCGATGAAATTCGACCTCGTTTTGGCGTCATGCGCGCCCGAGAATTCCTCATGAAAGACGCGTATTCTTTTCATGCTGATTATGCCAGCCTGCAAGAAACCTACGCGCAAATGTACACAGCTTATTCGAAAATATTTGATCGGATGGGTTTGCAATATCGCGCAGTTGAAGCGGATACTGGTGCAATTGGCGGCGCAGTGTCTCATGAATTTCAAGTATTGGCCGATTCAGGAGAGGATCTCCTCTTCTACAGCAATCAAGGTACATATGCGGCAAATGTCGAGCAAGCCACCAGTTGTATCCCTCAAGCTGCAGCCTTGCATCCGCAACAACAAGCACATCTTGTAGATACCCCCGGCAAAAAAACCATTCAAGATGTTGCTGAGCATTTAAACATTGAGCCTAAACACATTTTAAAGACATTGATTGTCGCAGGTCGAGAACATCCCTGGGTTGCTGTCGTACTCTGTGGACATGACGAACTCAATCCAGTGAAAGCCGCCAAACATCCCTGGATTCAAAATCCACTCCGCTTTGCAAACGAAGAAGAAATTCAACAAGACTTGCAATTACCATTTGGCTTTATTGGTCCTCTTTCATTATCTATTCCCGTCATTGTGGATCACCATGCCGCAGCGTTGACTCATTTTGTGTGCGGGGCAAATCAAAAGGATAAACATCTACAAGCTGCACATTGGTTAGCAAACCCTGAACAACAAAATGCTGATTTACGGACAGTTCAAGTAGGTGATCCAAGTCCAGATGGACAAGGAACCCTCGAAGCGTGTCGCGGGATTGAAGTGGGACATATTTTTCAGCTAGGTGATAAATACGCGAAAGCCATGCATGCCGTCATTACCAATGAATCTGGACAACAACAACCCATGATCATGGGTTGTTATGGTTTGGGGATTTCAAGAATCGTTGCTGCCGCCATTGAGCAACACCATGACGAACGAGGGATCATTTGGCCGATGGCACTTGCCCCATATCAATTGGTTTTGATCCCGATCAATTATGCGCGCAGCCCTGAAGTCAAGACACAAACCGAGACGTTGTATCAACGCTGCCAAACTTTAGGAATCAACGTCCTACTCGATGATCGCGAGGAACGGCCAGGCATTCTGTTTGCTGACGCTGATTTGATTGGCATTCCACATCGCATCGTCATATCTGAACGTCATTTGGCTCAAAATCAAGTCGAATATAAGGCGCGTAATCAAGACACAGCAGATTACTTGAATCTCAGCACATTAGATCAGTGGTTAAATGAAATGTTTAACTGAAAACCTCTGACAAATTTGGGCCTTGGCCCAACAACCATACCTCGTTGGGCCAAGGCCCAACCTACCATAGAGAGTATCACTTAACACACTATGAATAATCGTCTCAAATTTCATCCACTCATTTGGATGGTGGGTACAGCCTTTACGTTGTTGCAGTTTACCTTGCAATTGTCGTCTGGCGTCATCATCGATAATATCATGCAAACGATGCACTTAACGGCCTTATCTGCTGGGCTATTAAGTGGGTTATTTTATGTTATCTATACCAGTTTACAAATACCTGTCGGTGTTATCTGCGATCATTATAATCCGCGTCCTATTCTTTGTATAAGTGAGATAATTTTTGCGCTGGGATTGGTTTTATTTGCCACGAGTGGGATGCCCGT
>CAZBSX010000137.1:0-4995 GCA_964494305.1 uncultured Legionella sp.
CCTAAATACCAATTGCCTCTATGGTTTAATAAATAATAAACACCCGGATGTGTCTCATCTCAATTGCCAAATACCTCATTCGCTTCAATACATTTATCAGGTCTCCATTTAGTACTAATCGTCATACGTGCCAACAGGATATTACTGTTATCGATTAAATCGATCGTATCCCCCGTATTAATCTGTGTTGCAAATTCGTCGCTTACATCTAGAGTAATGGGGATAGGCCACAAGGAGCCATTGACTAAACGATTAGTGGATAAGACGCTCTCATAATCAGCTTGCGATAAAAATCCGGTTAATGGAGCAAAGGCGCCCACCGTTAGCATTTCCAAATCACAGCGTTGTTTTGAATTTACAATCCATTGATTGCTTTGCATTTATTTCCTCTAAATGACGTTTGAAATGTATTACCTTCCAGCGGTTTCTAAGTTATTCTAAACAATTTAGAAAGACAATGGGTGGAGTTGAAGACTTCGGTAGACTGCTTTCTACCGGAGTAGGGTGTCAATACGGAAAATTATACCATATGGATATTGAGAATAATAAACCTATTCTACAGACTAGAATTAAGCGCTTTACGTTTAAAGCAACGGCTCAGTCGGTTTTTCTAGATCTTCGGCATGTAAAAAATTAGGGTTGTAAGCCTTATTCATGATAAAATACGCAGTTTTTTTACAGACTTTTTTGTAATTTTTTAGAGACAAATTTGAAAAAATCAGATTTTTATTTTGATTTACCAACGGAATTGATTGCACAAGTGCCTTTGGCGCAGCGTGCGGATTCTAGAATGTTGGTGTATCAGCGTGCTACGCAAACCTGCGCGCATCGAAACTTTCGTGACCTGGTAGCGTATTTGTCCCCTGGGGACTTGCTGGTGTTCAACGACAGCCGCGTGATTCCAGCGCGGATGTTTGGGCAAAAAGCAAGCGGGGGGCGCGTCGAAGTTTTTGTTGAACGGATCTTGTCTCCGAAGGAATGTTTAGCGCATATCCGTGCGAGTAAGCCGCCACGCCCAGGTACCATCATCCATTTGGAAAAAAATTGGCAGTTGGACGTGCTTGAAAAGCAAGATGATTTATATCATTGCCGCGCGTCGGATGACATTGACCAGATCTTAGAGGGGATTGGTCATATCCCGTTGCCGCCTTATATTACGCGTCAAGACGATGCCGCAGATCAGCAACGCTATCAAACGATTTATGCCAAATATAAAGGTTCAGTTGCAGCACCTACGGCTGGCTTACATTTTGATGATGCAATGTTTGCTCAATTGGCAGCGCAAGGGGTGCGTACTGCATATACTACCTTGCATGTCGGTGCGGGAACATTTCAACCGGTGCGCTGTGATGATTTAGCCGATCATAAGATGCATGCAGAATGGTTCACCATTACTCCAGAATTATGTGCAGCAGTGGCTGAAACCAAAGCGGCGGGTAAACGAGTAATTGCTGTAGGTACAACCTCATTACGTAGCCTGGAATCTGCAGTTGTGGATGGGCAATTACGCCCTTGTGAGCGTGATACTCGAATTTTTATTCAACCTGGTTACCGTTTTCAAATCTGTGATGGTTTAATCACCAATTTCCATTTACCGGAATCTACGTTGTTGATGCTCGTGGCGGCATTGATTGGGCATCCAGACATGATGGCACTCTATCAAACTGCCATCAAAGAACGATATCGATTTTTTTCTTATGGGGATGTGTGTCTATTATTATGACGATTGAATTTGTGCCTCATCTTACTACGCCAGCAGGCTCATGCCTAACCCAAGGCAATTGGCATACGCTGGGTATTGCGTATGGATTATGCGCGTTGGCGCATATGGTGGTTAAACCTGGCTTAGCGTTTTGGAACAATGGTATGAATTTGGCAACATATCTGGCCTGGGACAAAGCACTGATCTTAGATGCGAGCAGCTTAGCGTTGAATGCACAAGCGCAGTTTGTCGTCCAATCTCCGTATGATGGATCGCGGCTCCGGTTCAGCATCGATGAATTTTGGACCTTAGTGCAGCAGCTGAAGCCGGATATGCTTTTGATCTCTCAAGCAGACGCTGTACGTCTCGGGATTGATTCGCGGGGTACAGCGATCGTAGGCAATACAAAAATTTATTGTATTGATCCAAATGACAATGGAGCCCGCGAACAAGTCGGGGAACACCGAAATATTGATTATCCTATAGACCAACATGCGATCTGTTTCACGGATCAAGGGCGAGTATTTTATGGGTCTGATCAACCTGCGCAAGACGCTTTAGTTGGTATGGTGTATCAGGAGCATGGTTCGCAATCTATTTTGGATGAGCGGGTTTCTCAGGTTTTTGAGGTGCTGGATGCAGACTGTGGTTGTACGACTTGCCAACAAAAATTTACCAGTGCCTATTTGCATTATTTATTTCAAAGTACGCCGTTGTTATGCCAACGATTATTGATGATACATAATATGTTTTGGATCAAGAATGCTTTTTTGTCGGCCTCAAGAGAAAGTCATTTACGCTGATGAGAAATATCGTTATGATGAGACACGACGAGCAATACTGACAATTAGGAGTAGGACATGAGTTTATTACTAAGTGATGCGTTTGCAGCAGTGACTGGGGCGACTAATGCCGCTGCACCTCATACAGATAGCAGTTTTTCTCTGCTGATGATTGCGGGTATTTTTGTATTATTTTATTTCATGATGATTCGTCCGCAGAATAAACGAGCGAAACAACATAAAGACTTGATCACGAAATTGAAAAAAGGTGATGAAATTGTTTTAACTTCTGGCATCTTAGCGAAAGTCGACACATTGGTGAATGATGTATATTTAAAAGCTACGGTGAATAGTGGAATTGATATTTTGGTGCAACGTGATGCAGTATCAGCTGTTTTACCAAAAGGGACATTGGATTCTCTCTAAACCCTTGGGTTCTGTTAAGTGAGTTAATAAAAAATGCAAAATAGATACCCACTTTGGAAAAATGTAGTATTAGTGTTATTGGCATGTATGGCGATTGTGTACGCCATACCTAATTTATATAGCGAAGATCCTGTCGTGCAGATTTCATCTGACACTGTGGTGGATGCGCATGTGATTCTTAAGCAAACCCAAGCACTTTTGGATCAAGTGCAATTACCTTATCGGGCCATACAGCTTCATGGCGATGGGATTGAAGTCCGTTTTGCTTCAACGGACTTGCAATTGCAAGCGCGAGATGTGATTAAGAACGGTTTAGGACCGAATTATATTGTTGCCTTAAACTTAGCGCCTTCTACTCCAAAATGGTTGTCTGCGATTTATGCGGAACCTATGAAACAAGGGCTCGATTTGCGTGGTGGTGTTCACTTCTTATTGGAAGTGGATATTGATAGTGTCATGAACCGACGCTACGAAGGTGCACTGAAATCCATTGGTCAAGACTTACGTAGTGCAGGAATTCGTTATGCTGGAATACGCTATTTTCCGCATCAAGGGATTGAAATTCGTATCCGCTCAGCTGCACAATTAAACGAAGTCTTAGCAGAGTTAAAATCCAAATATCCTGAAATGATCTTTAAAGCGACTATCAATAAACAAGCGATTATCGCGAGTTTGTCAGGTCGAGAACGCCACAATATTCGTCAATCTACGCTTGATCAAACCATGGCTATTTTACGTAATCGGATCAATGAATTGGGTGTGGGCGAAGCTGTTGTGGTGCAGCAAGGCGCTACTCGAATTGGCGTGGATTTACCTGGAATTCAAGACGCAGCGCGTGCCAAGCAAATTTTGGGTGGTACGGCAACCTTGCAATTTTATATGGTCGACCAAGATAATGATCCGATGATTGCGGCTAAAACAGGGGCTATTCCTCCAAATTCTAAATTGTTATACCGCAAATCTATTCCCGTTTTGCTCAAACGCCAAATCGTATTGAGTGGTGATTCGATCACGTCTGCTGTGTCAAGTTTTGATCAGCAAACTGCAACCAATGCGGTACATGTGCAATTAGGTGGCGGTGGGGAAGCACTGTTTAATAAAATTACCCGTGAAAATATTGGCAAAATGATGGCTATCGTGTTTGTAGAGTCTAAAACGTCTGAACATATGGTCCATGGCGTACCAGAACACAAAACGGTGCGTGACGAGCGGATTATTTCAGTTGCGGTGATCAATTCTGCATTGGGCAATAGTTTCCAAATTACGGGTTTATCAGATGCTAAAGAAGCGAGCAATTTGGCGTTGTTATTACGTGCGGGGGCCTTGCCAGCAGCTATTTATCCGGTCGAGGAACGCACTGTTGGCCCGACACTAGGGAAAGAGAACATTCAACGTGGTTTGATCTCGCTAGAGGTGGGTTTGGGATTAATTTTGATCTTAATGTTGGTCTATTACCGACTGTTTGGATTGATTGCTAATCTGGCGTTGTTATTAAATCTAATGTTTTTATGTGCGTTATTATCGATGCTGGGTGCAACGTTAACCTTACCTGGGATTGCTGGGATTGTGTTAACTGTAGGGATGGCGGTGGACGCCAATGTCCTCATCAATGAACGGATTCGAGAGGAATTACGCAACGGTTTGTCATCACAAGCAGCAATCTATGCGGGATATGACCGAGCTTTTTCCACGATTTTAGATGCGAATATCACCACATTAATTGTTGCGATTGTGTTATTCTCGGTAGGCACTGGCCCGGTGCGTGGTTTTGCGGTCACGTTGTCGCTGGGATTAATTACATCCATGTTAACTGGCATCACCTATACACGTGCGATGGTCAATGCTATCTACGGTTATCGTCAAGTGAAACGAATATCAATTGGAATTTGAGCGAGGTTTTGATGGAGTTTTTTAATCCAAATTCAAAAATAGATTTTATGGGGGCCAGAAAATGGACTGCGTTTTTTTCTGTTTTTATTTTCTTGATTTCTATTGCTGGCTTGGTGAGTAAAGGATTGATTTGGGTCTTGGATTTTACCGGTGTTAATCAAGTTCAAGTGAATTACCCAGTAGATGTCGATATTA
>CAZBSX010000138.1:0-4980 GCA_964494305.1 uncultured Legionella sp.
ACCCATCATACAATTTTAACGCAGATTCATTTGTAATTTCTACATCTAAGACAATTTTCGGTTTGTTATTGATTAAAGCGTGATTGATACAGTATTTAATTAACGTACTGGCTAGGCCGCGGCCACGGTACTCCGGAAAAACACCAATATCCGTGATACGCGCTCGGTCTGATTCCTTAAACACGTGGGCTTTGCCTACAATACGATTGTCTTGCAGCAAGACAAATAGTGCACAATTCGAGGTAATCAGCAGATTACGAAATACTTCAACGGGGTCCGGCTTTTTATTAGGAAAACAGATATTATCTAATTCCACCAAATCTGGGATATCTTTCAGTGTGGCCAAACGAATTTGAGCTGGCTTGAACGTAATACTGACCGGTTTCTCAGGGTCGTACTGCATTTGTCGTTCGGCACCATGTCGACTCAATCCGAGGTCGGTAAACCAATCTTGGTGCAAGCCTTTTGGTGTCGAAAAAATTAAATATTCCATATGTTCTTCTTGCACAATAGGCAGAACTTCTTGCAGTAATGCGCGGCCTATCCCCTTACGGCGGTGGGCAGGATCGACCATGAGGGCTACTTCGCATGCGGTGGCGTAAAAGAAAAAAGTCCGTAAATATCCAATAAGTTTTTCATTGTCATAGGCCAAAATATTACAGGGTAGGGTATGACGTTTATCGATCAAGTGCCTATAGATCGGAATTGTATTGTGGTCGACTTGTCGGCAACGGGCCATCAGGGCTTCCAGATCACCAACTTGTTTCCAACTCATTTGATGGGTACGTGTAATCATAATATCCAACGCTTAAACCGATCCCAAGATGTTACCACGTCAAGAGATCACAAAAAATACCACAAATATGCCAGCAAGCATCAGGAGCAGAGGCTCCACTTTTTTATGGGTCAGTATTTTCAACAGAGCACATAAGATGATCCCGGCTCCGATGCCATCGGCAATAGATTCTGTAAATGGAATCAGCATAATGGTTAACATGCTGGGTGCTGCATCAGCCATCGTTGCTAATTGTAACTCTTTTATTTGTTTCATCATAGAACAGGCGACATAGAGCAGTGCAGGGCCAATTGCAAAATTTGGGATGGTTTGTGCTAACGGGAAAAAAAACAACATCAATAGAAAGCCGATGGCGGTGACAATTGCAGGAACACCGGTTTTCCCCCCTACGGCAATCCCAGTAGCAGACTCAATATACGGAGACGTACTGGCAGTACCTAGAAGCCCTGCAAACGTAGATGCTGTAGCATCTGTGATGAGGCTGCGATTAAATTTTTGCCCATACTGCGGGTCGTTTTGCAGACTAGGTTCATTCAATAAACCAATAATAGTCCCTGTTGCATCAAAAACGGTGATCAGAAAGAAAGTAAAGATAGTTTTTAAACCTAGGACCGACCATAACCCTGAAAATTGGAGCGCCAGGAACGTCGGGGCCATACTGGGTGGTGTCCCCATAATGCCATGCCATTGTGTCTGATCTAATAGAAAACTAAGTAGGGTAATACTTAAAATACCATAAAGAATTGCGCCTTTGACGCGGTAGGTATCCAAAATTAAGATGATGACAAATCCTAACAAAAACAACAAATGCTGTGGCTCCGTGATTCTTCCCATATGTAGGGTATGCTCATCAATCACAATGAGGCCGTTTGTTTGGAGTGAAATTAAGGCGATGAGTAAACTAATCCCAATCAAAATAGCAATTTGTAAATTATAGGGGATGGACTCAGTGAGCAAGCGCCGTAACGGCGTCAAAGTCACACCGATAAACATCAAGCCAGAGATAAAAACCATCGCTAAGGCATGTTGCCAATCAATTTTAAGACCTTGGACGACGCTGTAGGTGAAATAGATGTTTAATGCCATGCCGGGAGCCACACCAAACGGTGTGTTGGCATAAAATCCGGTAAAAGCACAAGCAAACGCAGTAATTAAACAAGTTGCAGTGAATACTGCTCCGGCATCCATTCCTGCTTTATGTAAAATAGCGGGATTGATAAAAATGATATACACCATGGTGGAAAACGTAGTGATTCCGGCCAAAATTTCAGTTTTGAACTCTGGAACATTCAAAAAGGACCGAAAGTGCTGTTTTGCCATAATGCTCTAAGACCTCATTGTCTCCAGTGTGGGAACATACTGGATTACGGAGATGTTCAACTCCGCATTTGTTGTAATGTACCGAGATGCGATCTCTAGATCCAAATGGTGTTTTCAGTACCGGATGGACTTCGAGATCACGTCACAGGAATGCGAAAGTTGTGCACCACTCAGGTTAGGTGCTTAATCTGCTTTTTTTGCAGTTAATTTTTCTTTGATTCGTGCCGCACGACCTGCCAAATTACGCAGATAATACAATTTCGCTCTGCGTACATCGCCGCGACGCTTGACTGTAATACTATCAACGATGGGACTGTAAGTTTGGAAAACTCGCTCAACACCCACATTGTGGGAAATTTTGCGCACAGTAAAGGCGGAATTCAAACCACGATTACGTTTTGCAATCACAATACCTTCAAATGCCTGCAACCGTTCCCGTGTTCCTTCTTTTACTTTTACTTGGACCAACACGGTATCACCCGGGTTGAAATCCGGGATAGATTTGCCTTGCATTTGCTCAGCATTGATTTGATCTATGATGTTAGTCATCATTACTCCTCGTTATTCTCTAATTTAAACTCGGCTAGCAAATGTTTATCTGCTTCACTTAGGGGCATACTTGCCAGCAAATCTGGCCGTTTTAACCAGGTTTGTCCTAATGACTGTTTTCGTTGCCAGCGTGCAATCAATTGATGACTCCCGCTTAAAAGGACTTCTGGCACAGCAGTATGATTGATAACTGCTGGGCGCGTGTATTGAGGGTGATCCAGTAAACCGTGCATAAATGAATCAGCAGATGCTGACGCAGGATGCCCAAGACTTCCTGGAAGTAGCCGGATGATTGCATCAATAAAAATCATCGCTGCTAACTCCCCACCACTTAATACAAAATCCCCTATTGACCATTCTTCATCCACATCATGCATGATGATGCGTTCATCAATTCCTTCATACCGACCTGCAATGAACAACATCGGGCAACGTGTTTGTGCAATGTTGTTCAGTTTTTCTTGTCCAACTTGTTGTCCTTGCGGGCTCAAATATACTGTTTTACACCCTGGTAATTGCTGCTTTGCATGCTGAATTGCAGCATGCAATGGCTCATACATCATGACCATTCCTGGTCCGCCACCGTAGGGCCTATCGTCAATTTGTCGGTGATCATTCGTGGACCAATCGCGTGGGTTCCAGCAGGTGACCTGCGCAATACCCTCATGGATGGCCCTACCCAAGACGCCAAATTGTAAAGCGGCAAACATCTCAGGCAAAATTGTAATGACACCTACTTGCATCATTTAAAAATTCTCGTCCCAGTCAACGGTAATGAGTCGTTGCACTGGATCGACCGATACAACATACATCCCTAATATATAGGGGATCAAGTATCGTTTTTCTCCACACACCACCAGCACATCATTAGCGCCAGTCGGTAAAATATCGGTCACTTGTCCCAGAGTCATGCCATCCTGATTAACAACCTGCATCTGTTTCAATTCATGCCAATAATAGTCACCATCCGGCAATTGAGGTAATTGAGATCGCAGCACACCGATGTTCTGGTTCGTTAATTGCGCAACGTCCTCGCGCTCTGCGTATCCGGTGACCTTAACCCAAATTGCGTTTGGTTGCACTTGAACGGTTTCCAGCGACAGAGGGTGCCAAGCGTCTTTTTGTTGGATAGACCAGGGCTGGTAGTCTAAAATAGCCGATTCAGGTTCAGTAAACGAGATGACCCGAATCAAACCTTTTAAACCCTGTGGACGACCCAGCCGACCTAATACGACCCAATCAGATTCTTTATTCACTCGCTGCTTTAGCTGCCTTTCTGTGTTCTTTTGCTAATGAAGCAACGCGATCCGACATTTGTGCACCATGTTTTTGCCAGTGCTCTAATTGGTCTAATTCCAAATGGAGACGAACTTCTTGGCCACGTGCAATCGGATTATAGTAGCCAATGCTTGCAACATAACTGCTATCACGTCGTTTGCGACTGTCTGTCACTACGATATGATAGAAAGGACGCTTTTTCGCGCCGGCTCTAGCCAAACGAATTACAACCATTATTTCCTCGACAAGCTTAAGTTATAATAAAAATGAGATGCATTATATTCAAGATAAAATCGAAACGCAAGTCAAACTCGCGTAAAAGAGCTATCTTTGCCCGAGTTTGACATGTGTCAGACGATCTTTATTCCTTATCCGGCAAAAATTGATCCATGCCAGGTAGACCTTGTACTCCGCGCATCATATTTTTTAAACCGCCGGGTTTGGAAATTTTTTGCATCATTTTTTGCATTTGCTCAAAGCGTTTGAGCAGGCGATTCACATCTTGGATTTGAGTCCCAGATCCTAAGGCGATTCGTCGCTTGCGCGAACCAATGATGATTTTAGGAATCCGGCGCTCTTTGGGTGTCATTGAATTGATGATGGCCACTGTTTGTGCAAGTGATTTGTCATTGACGCCACTTTTGGCTTGCTGTGGAATCGAAGACATACCTGGGAGCTTATTCAGCATGCCAGAAATTCCGCCCATATTGTTCATTTGAATCAATTGTTGTTTGAAATCATCTAAATCAAAGCCATTGCCTTTTTTGATTTTTTTTGCGAGTTTTTCGCTGGCTTTTTTATCTGTTTTTCGTTCTACTTCTTCGATCAAGGACAGAATATCACCCATCCCTAAAATGCGTGATGCAATTCGTTCAGGATGAAATGGCTCAAACGAATCCATTTTTTCGCCGAAGCTCATGAATTTAATGGGTTGGCCTGTAATGTGCCGCACAGACAGAGCAGAACCACCTCGGGCATCGCCATCGGTCTTGGTTAAAATAACGCCGGTTAATGGCAGTGTTTCATGGAAGGCTTTT
>CAZBSX010000139.1:0-4974 GCA_964494305.1 uncultured Legionella sp.
GTACCGATTGACTATCAAGACTGCACTCAAGACCCTCACCCTTACCATGCTTCCGTTCAATTATTCGCAAATAAAAATAAACCATACTCATCGCCACTACAATCTGAAACTGAGCTCGGATGGCCAACCGATGGCGGTGATCCAACAGCCTTAATTCTCAGCAACCACCCAGACAATGAGCCGAACAAGTTTTCTTATGTCGGTGAAATACCCCAAAGCATTTTTACTGCACCTGAATGTATACAAGCAGAATTATTAAAAAATTGGGCGATTTTGCAAATTGCCAAAGAATATCCCAATCTTGCTTTGCTCCAACACTTAGATTTTCGAATCAGCAAAAAATATACCCAGAGCAAAGATAAGCTTAAGGCGATGGTATTTACGATAAGTTTATCGGTGTGTACTCAAGCAGCATTCCAAATCCATAATGGCTATTATGCGCCCATTGGCGATGCGCGCCGAACACCAGATTATAAACTCGGACACGGGTTACATGATGCTATCGTAATGGGAATTGAGTTTGCACGCTGTATTGGTAAAGATAATACGTTTGCATTGACTCGTTATGAGTCGTTTATTACCCGTATTGATGCCACGCTTAACCGTGGATATGCGTACTTTGCGCCTTATTATACAGAAGATCCGCGTTCCAGTCTCAACGACAGAGTGAGTGTCGATACAACCGATAGTGAAGCAACCAGTCTCATTGAATCCCCTGTCGCATTCCATTCAGCCGTTTAGGTTGTTCGCAAACTTAGAGTAATACCACCGACCTACAAATCATCCTTTTCTTTCAATGAGATACTGCGAGCCTCGTGCTCCAACATAACAGGAATCCCATCGCGAATAGGATAAGCTAATCGATCGAAAGGGCAAATTAATTCTTTATTTTTTACCAACAATTGCCCTTTACACAGCGGACAAACCAAAATAGCCAGCAATTTTTTATCCATGAGTTCCTCCAGTATGAGTAATTTGATTTCGCACATATAAAGGCAAAGCATCTTCCGCAGTCGTGGCAGTACTCATTCCGGCACGCACCAAATGAATCAACGTATCGGCCTTAGGGTACATTGCATAGTGAGCAAGTAATTTACCCTGCACATGTCCTGACCAGTAACGCTGGTACGCTTCTAAGCCCCACCCCGCCAACACCCAGAAATGTTGGTCAGCTATCTGTACATCTTGAGGTGGGCTCACTTGAATGGCACCATCGGGTATTTCAAGATCTGGTGGGTAATACGCCCAATAGACTTCCTGCATTCGCGCATCGAGCATGGCTAATACGCTCACCTGAGCAGATGAGTCAGTAAGCGCACGCGCTTGATACGCAATAGCGGCCATACTACTGAGGCCGTATAACGGTAGATCATGCGCATAAGCGAATGCTTTTGCGATACTGCATGCGATGCGTAATCCGGTAAAACTGCCAGGGCCTGAACCAAATACAATCCCATCCAAAGCAGAGCATGACACTTGCGTATCATTCAATAAAGTCTGAATCATCGGCAACAAATGCTGTGCATGTTGGCGCGTGCCCACTTGTTCGAGATATTGAATGTCGCTACCCACAGCCAATGCAACGCTGGCTATATCAGTTGAGGTTTCTATCGCAAGTAAATTCATGCAGGTCGCAACCTCCCGGTCTCCGACTTGTTTTTCAACGCCATCATGTCTTAAAGCCTCGGTTAATAAAATCTAATACGGTTTGTTCATCACGCGTCTTTTGCATTGGAGGTAAACTCGCAAAAATACGTTCGCCGTACGCCCTGCCCGTTAATCGTGGATCCGCAATCATCAATACCCCGCGATCACTGACATCTCGAATCAAACGCCCAACGCCTTGTTTCAAAGCCAAGACAGCAGCAGGTAGCGATAATTCGAAAAATCCCGACAAGCCTTGGGCTTGATAAAAATTCATTTTTCCTTGTAATACTGGATCTTTAGGGTTCGCAAACGGAATTTTATCAATAATCACACACGATAATGCATCCCCTTTGACATCCACGCCTTCCCAAAACGTGGCCGTACCCAGTAATACCGCATTACCCAATTCGCGAAAACGTGCCAATAAGATGGGTTTGGCTTCTTCCCCTTGAACCAACAGGGGGAAACTCAGATGTTGGCGGAGCCGTTTGGCCATATCTTGCAAAGCTCGGTGGCTGGTAAATAAGAAAAAACACCGTCCACCACACGCCTCAATCACCGGCAAAACTTTGGTTAAAAGGACATCATAATACCGTAAATCATTAGGATCAGGTAGACTACGTGGCAAATAAAGCATGGCTTGTTGCATAAAATCAAATGGACTAGGAAACTGCAATGTCTTTGGATTATTCAAGCCTAACGGTTTGGTAAAACAAGTAAAAGAGTTCGCCAAAGTTAAGGTCGCCGAGGTAAAAACATAGGCAGCCGTATACCGTTGTAACATCATAGAAAAATCTGCAGCAATATCTAATGGTGTTCGGTGAAACACCATACTCCGTTTGAATTTTTCTATCCAACGTATGTGTGCTGCATGCGGTTGTTGAAATCCTTGAATCAGCGGATATAATGCGAGCAATCTCGCTTTACATTGCGACAACTCCGGCTCATCGTTACTCTCTCTCGGAGATAAGAGCGCAACCCAGCGCTCGACAAACGCTACTAATTCCGTCCAGGCCTCGCGAAATACGGCTGCTTGATTCACCTCATCCCAAGCACATCGATCCTCAGGCGTTGCTAACCATAATCGATCGAGAATTTGGTCTAAAACCACTGACCATTGCTTCCAAGGGTAATTGACCAAATCCAACACCGGCCAAGCCTGCAACATATCATCGAATAAGTCTCGAATTTGGCGGGTACCAAATTGCACGGCATAAAATGCGAGCGCTATATCCGCTAATTGGTGCGCCTCATCAAAAATAACGGCACCCACTTGCGGTAATAGCTCACCAAATCCATCCTCTTTCAAACGAGAATCAGCAAAGAAGATATGATGATTAATGACGACCACATCCGCTGCAATCGCACGCTTACGCGCCTGCATGAGAAAGCAATCGTCATACTCCTCACAAGCGCGGCCCATACAGTTCTCAGTTGTTGAAGTGACAAACGGCCAAGCCAAAGAGTCTTCGCGTAAATGAGGCAACTCACTGCGTTCACCATGGGTCAATTGGGCTAGTTTTTCATGCACATAGGCAATATCTTGCGTGCACTCGACAGATTGCATCCGCCCTTCTTCCGCAAATAATTTGGTCCGCTGACGGCATACATAATTATTCCGACCTTTCAAATTTTGGACACGGATCGACAATCCTAATGCCTGAATTAATAGAGGCAAATCTTTTTGGACCAATTGATCTTGGAGGGTTTTGGTCGCTGTGGAAATCACAACTTTTTTACCACTGAGCAGACAAGGAATAAGATAAGCGAAGGTTTTGCCTGTCCCAGTACCTGCTTCGATGACTAACGTATGTTGGGCTAAGATCGCTTCAGCAATGCTGATAGCCAATGCACTTTGTTGTGAGCGAACGGAAAATTCAGGAATAACTGTACTGAGCCGCCCACCCGGGGCAAAAAGAGTTTGGCACGTTGTGCGCAGGTCTGCGTCCTGCGAAACCGCTACTCTTTCGGCCACTCGCGTTCGAGGTGCGTGCGTTTGTTACTGACGTTTTCCCAAGATGCAGCATCTGGAAGCCCTTCTTTTTTAACCGTGATATTGGGCCATGTCTGACTTAAGTCCGCATTCAATGCTAAAAATTCGCGTTGATCTTCAGCCAAGTCGTCTTCTGACACAATCGCGTTAATCGGGCATTCCGGTTCACACAATGCACAATCAATACATTCTTCGGGATCAATCACTAGAAAATTTGGGCCCTCATAAAAACAATCTACCGGACAAACTTCTACGCAATCCGTATATTTACATTTGACACAATTTTCAGTCACAACAAAAGTCATCGCAGTATCCTTCTGAGGATTAAGTTCGCTCTCATCATAGCCGATTTGTAAGTTGTGGAAAAGCAAGATCTGAGCGTTTCTAAATTGCCGTTACCTGCATCATTGCGTTCAAATGATTTTAAATTGACATTTATGGTCATAAATGTTACTGTTATTCGGTCGTCATTAGAGTTTAATACTCTGAAAAAAGCAGAATAACGCCTACCTAGGGTTGAGGAGCGTTCTTGCGTACAATAGAGCAACAACGCCTAGATAGCAGTTAGAGTGTGCGAGGGGATAGGAATGCAAGATAGACTATTTCAAATTGTTGAAAATGCACGAAGTTTTCTGAATGGCTTATCTGGAATACATTTTATTAAAGACACTCAGTCAAATTATATTGAATGCAGTCCAGCTTTTGAAAAGGAACTTAACGTGAGCAGAAAACATGTTATTGGAAATACTGATTTTAATTTACCTTGGGCAAGCTTGACGGAACTCTATCAACAGCATGACCGTGATGCCATGAAGAAAAACCAATCTGACGTTTTAGAACCAGTAAAAATTGCTCAGTCAACGATAATCTCCTCTAGAACATTAAAACTACCAATTGCAGATAGCTCTGGGGAAGTGCTTGGTGTTTTTGGACAAATGGATGTTTTGGCCATAAATAGCAGTTTGAGTGAAGCACTATCCGCCTTAATTGCTTGTGATACAAGAAAAGCAGCACATACTCATCAGAACCTAAAAAATTATCAGTGTGATTCTTACGATAAAAATTTAAAATTAACACCGCGCGAGACAGAATGTCTGTTTCTTTTGATTCGTGGGAAAAGTGCTAAAGAAATAGCGCGATTTTTAAAAATTTCTCCCCGCACTGTTGAAGTTTACATTGAAAATATTAAATTAAAAATGAACATATCTTCTCGTTCTCAAATCGTTGACAAAGCCCTTGAGTTAGGAATGCTTGAGATTATTCCTAAAGGTAGCGTCCTGGCTGGCCTGTCGAAAAATCCTACCTATTGGAAAGACTTTCTTGCTAGTACCTAG
>CAZBSX010000140.1:0-4951 GCA_964494305.1 uncultured Legionella sp.
TTAGATCAATTTGATTTTGCAGAAATTCAACGTAATTTTAGATTTCTACTGGCGTAGGTTGCACCTTAAAAGGACGCGTGCGTATGAGAGAAAAACTCAGTGCAGTACATCATAATGTCACCGATTTGGCGCAGGAGATGGGAGAGGCGATGAATGCGCGTGCCGCAATGATTGCTGCTACGCAAGCTGATTTGAATGATAAAGCACGCACTGCAAAAACAAAACGGAACCTAGCTCGGAACGCGTATTTAAAAGGAAAACGCCTCTTCGATAAAAAAATGTGGCCTTCTCTCCAAGAAAAAACCCGATTTTATCTTCTCACCGAGCATTATCAGCAAACGCAAGCGATTGCGATCAAACTTGAAAAAGCCAAAGCACTTATTACTAGTTTACAGCGTGATGATGAACTGAGACAGGCAGAATTTCTGGTTCAAAATGGTAAGTTGAGACCGTTATGGGATGGACTCAATGATAAAGTGATCCATGGCCATGCCTTGGATACGGCTGATAACGAGAATTATAAAAAAATTGAGCAGTACGAGGAAAAAATCATTGAAATTCATGCAGCGATTTTGAAAAATAGTGAGCGAATTGCGCAATGTCAGCAAATGGCTTTGGCGTATGATGAAACGCATCCTGAACGGTTTCCGGCTTATTGGTTATCGATGGCCACTGTGATTGTGGAACAAGACGATTTTTACGGATTTCATGGGGAAATTGATTACCAAGATTTAAAGACCACGAAGACGCCAGGCACCGGTTTGGAAGGGTATTGCACAACTCATGGCGCAATTTTAAGAGAAGGGCAGGTTGTACGCTATACGCTTCCTAACACCAAAGTGCAGGTGGTCCAGGATCATACTGGTAGAGTGATTGATAAAACTGATTCATCGGCGGACATCCGTCAAAAAGCGTTAGCAGCGATTAAGTCGGCAAATATACTGCTGCTGGATAAAACACACCATCCAGCACAAAAAATTTATCTCGAAGGTCCAGTAGAACACTTACAACAAGCCAGATTGGTGGTCGCAGCATTATTAGTAGCAGCCCAAAAGGCTGGAATTGTGTTAAAATTAGAGGATATTGAGGTTGATGTGCCTGGATGGACCAATTGGCGTAGTTCGACTGTAGAGAGTTTACACGAAATTGAACAGTATAAAAAAGGGCTTGCGCAGATGGTCGATGATCATCATGCGCAAAATGAATTGAAAGATAAAATTGCGGATCTCAAGCGTGAGCAACATATCTTGAGTGAAGAACCTCTTCTTCCGCCGCGCAAACCATGATTGGATAAGATGCAAATGAACGAAAATTCTGCAATTGGGGTATTTGATTCTGGAATGGGTGGGCTGACGGTTTTGCGTGCGCTACGTCGCGAATTACCGACAGAGTCTTTTATTTATCTCGGCGATACCGCCAGATTACCTTATGGGACCAAATCACCTGATACAGTAAAATTGTATGCAGAACAAATGGCGCGCTTGTTGGTACAAAGAAACATCAAGGCACTAGTGATTGCATGTAATACTGCGACTACCGCAGCGCTAACGCATTTGCAAGCGAGCTTTTCAAATCTTCCCGTCATTGGTGTGGTTGCACCAGGCGCGGCAGCAGCGGTTGCGGCAACCCGAAATCAACAGATTGTGGTGTTGGCGACTGAAACCACGATTGCCACGCATGCGTATCAAGACTTAATTCGCCAGCAATTACCTGGTGTCGTGATTCATTCCAGGGCATGTAGTGTCTTAGTTGCGTTGGCGGAAGAGGGTATGATTGATAATGCGATTGCACGTGAAGCATTAATGCATTATTTATCTGGCCTAACGACGGAAGATACTATTTTATTGGGCTGTACCCATTTTCCTGTGTTTAAAAGCGCTTTACGCAAATTATTACCTGAGCATGTGCAATTGGTCGATGCGGCGGATGCAACTGCAACAGCCCTCAAACAGGCATTAGTTGCGTCAAATTTGACCCACCCTGATAGCAATATGCGTGGGAATGTTCAGTATTTGGTCACTGATTCGGTGCGCCGTTTCCAGTCAGTGGGTGAGTTTTTTCTCCAAGAATCTTTGCGCGCACATGATATTGAATTAGTCGATGCGTATGGGGTAAGTTTAAAGTAGCAAGGTCCTTCTTGGGTTAAATAGGGTTGTTTAGTCGCCATATTTGCAATAAAAAACTCATATGGTATAATTTTAATCTTAAATCTCTGCTAAAAACCTGAATTTTTCTGAATCGCGAGCGTTAAAAGTATATGTTTCTTTCTCAGTCATCCTCGCAATCTACACCATTGAAAGCGTTTACGCATCTTTGTGCAAGAGCAAATTTTTCTGTGATGGGGAATGCGCTTACCCTATATTGCGATGATGCGTATCAAGTTTCTGTAGCCAAATTATTGCCTTTGTTGAAGATTGATTCGGACTTGTCTTCCTACATGACAGTACATAGTGAGCATCCAGAGCACGACGCTTACCACTTAGATGCTTTTGATCGCAATCAGATCCATTATCATTTCCATTTTAATCATACGTTAGATGACGTATTATTGACGAAAATCTTGAGTTATTTGATTGATTCTGGGTTGATTACGGATACTGAATCAGCAAAGTTCTTACTCGATTTTCAGCAAGCGAATCGTATTCCAGGGCCTGAATTTGAACGTCTGATTACGCAAACATGCCTCAATGAACTCAAAGCAGTCATTGCGAAAAAGTACTCCTCACCTCAGTACACTGAATTACACAACGAAGCGAATGCTGTGGTCGCCAATTTTGAGCGATTGATCCAAACCAATACACTTGCCTTTCAACTGAGACCGTATATACGAGCAACATTTTTTGCTTTAAATGAGCCAACCAGAGATAATCTTACTCGTCTGAATACTTTGGCGGAGCAGGCTAAATAACAGTGGCCTATATTAAGCGTAAGTTTACTCATTTTAGGCGCTGCACTATTGAGTCTCGGCTTCTCTTTAGGAGTGGGAGTAGCTGGCGCAGTCGTTGGTATGCTTGGTTTTGGTTTGTTTACGTCGGGTGGTGTGGGTCTTTATCAATGTAGGCAAGCTCAAGACTTTAAAGACCAAGATTTATCTCAACATTTATCTGCGTTATCTGTGCGACTTGCGCCGTATGAGGTATCGACAGATATTTCGAATCCCCGCAGCAAAGACCACGAGATTCGGCTGGGGGGGTGAGAAAAATATGTGTCGATCTCTCAAGCCCCAACCTACGGATTTACTCGTCCTTCGGTGGCCTGTTCATTAAGCGTGATACTGCTTCTTGGGGGCTGCGTTTTTGTTGCAAAACTGCGTGGACCTCTTGGCAGATGGGCATTTCAATCTGGTGTTGTTTCGCAAGAGCGCAGATTTGTGCGGCGTTATGTTTGCCTTCAACCACTTGACCGATTTCTTTTTCCGCTGTAATCGAATCGATACCTTGTCCGAGTAATAACCCAAAACGACGATTTCGCGATTGATTATCCGTACACGTGAGGACCAAATCACCGACACCTGCAAGCCCTAGGCAGGTTTCCATTCGTGCATGATAAGCCAGTAAAAGACGCTGCATTTCAGCCAAGCCTCGCGTGATCAAAGCAGCTTTGGCATTCGCACCGTATCCAATGCCATCACTGATACCACACGCAATGGCTAATATATTTTTAACGCCACCACATAATTGTACGCCTGTGAGGTCGTCGGACAAATATACGCGTAAGGTAGATGTATGCAGTAGGTCACGAATCTGTTGTTGATACGTTGGGTGGTGGCTGGCCACCACCAAGGCTGTGGGTAGTCCGAGTGCGACTTCTCGTGCAAAAGATGGGCCTGAAATGGCGGCAGTCGGGTAGGCTTCGCCCCAATGTTGTTTGACCAATTCGCTCAAGATTTGGTGGCTATCTGGGTCAACGCCTTTGGTAAGCCAGGCCACGCCTTGCTGCGGTTGTGGTAATATATTCAATAATTCGGAAAAAGCATGCGAAGGCACCGCAATCAAAACATGACTTGCTTGTGCAACACAGTCTGCCAAATGGCTAGAGCAGATGATAGAGTCTGGAAAGCGAATGTGGGGCAGATAGCGTTCGTTGCACCGCTTGGCCTGCATGTCCAGGCTATGGGCAGAATTTTTTGCCCATAGCCAAACGTCATGACCTTGTTCAGCCAAAGCAATTGCAACTGCGGTGCCCCAAGAACCGGCACCTAAAATTGCGACAGACTGTTTAGTCGACATGTTCTTTTTCTTGTTGCTGAGCTTGCATTTTTTGCATATAAAGCGCGTCAAAATTAATAGGAGATAAGACTAGCGGAGGAAAGCTTCCTTTGGTTACGATCGAAGAAATAGTTTCGCGAACATAGGGAAATAGAATACTTGGACAGAAACTTCCTAGGATATGCGCGAGTTGCTCTTCGGTTGGGCCTTGAATCGTGAAGATTCCGGCTTGCTGAACTTCGACTAAAAACGCGGTTTCACCTTTGTTTTTGACAGTAGCAGTAACGCTCAGAACGACTTCATAGATGTCTTGATCGAGTTTATGATGATCCGTATTTAAATCTAAATTTAAGTCGGGTTCCCATTGTTTTTGAAAAATGGCAGGCGTTTGGGTTGTTTCATAGGACGAATTTTTGATATAAACCCGTTGAATGACGAATTGTTGCAATTCTTGGCTTGGTTGATCACTGGTTGTCATAATTATCCTTATTGTAAAAGTTCGTCTAAATGTCCAGCTACCTCTAATGCATACAGATCATCACAGCCACCAACATGATGGTCATCAATAAAGATTTGTGGCACTGTATGTCGTTGGCTTTTGGTTTGCATTTCGACACGTTTTTCTGGATGCTGATCCACACGAATTTCGGTAAACACAACATTTTTTTGCTTCAGTAAGTCGCGAGCGCGTTCACAATAAGGGCACGTCGCGGTACTGTACATGATGACTTGGGGTTTCATTT
>CAZBSX010000141.1:0-4941 GCA_964494305.1 uncultured Legionella sp.
ATCAAAATTATTGCGTTTCCAACAAAATTTTTTAGTGAAACCAAGTCACTATGAATTGGTGATGCAAGTGATCTTAATTCATAGTGCAGACAATCGTGTCGTAGCAACGCAGACGATCAATGAGTCTTTGTCCTGTCCGCGTGACAATCCTCTGGGAGGGGTGATTGCTGCGAATCAGGCGACGCGTAAATTGACGCAACGTGTCACACATTTTGTGATAGAACAGATTGAACATGATCGAGGGGCATAGAGGTAGTAGCAGATCTTATGGTTTCTTCGATGGTTTACCTTGTTGCTGCCGAGTGAGATTCTCAGAATAAGCCGTTTTGTTTGATAGCATCGATTTAAAAAAATGAAACACATTATTTAATTGAAGCTTTGCCCAACGAGGCTGATCAATAATGGGATTGAGTTGTAATCTGGCAACTGCGTGTGATAGCTTCTGAAGAAATAACACCCCATGCTCGTGTTTTAGATCTTGTTGGATCTGTACCAGCAATTCTTTTTTAGCGGTTGCCCCATATAATGGTGCACGACCATAGGGGTCTTTTTCCTCGAGGTATGCAATGTGTTTTTCAATCATAGACCTGATTTTGTCTTCATATTTTTGTTCTAGTGCTTCAATTTGATGACGATAGTGTGTCTCCCGATCAGGGTTAGCACGATATTTCTCGAGTAATTCCTTTTTCGAGATTCTATGCAAATCGAATTGTGTTTCAATACTATTTAAAAAATCCCGTGTTTTACCCATAATAAGTAATCAATAATAGCAGTCTATACATTTAGTATAGACTATAAGTTTTATTTGTGCTTTTTTAGTCCAAGAATAGCGCTTGGAGATTATTAGTAATTTGCCAAGTGGACGACTGGAGTTTTATTAAGCCTAAATCACGTGCTTGTTCGAGCTTTGGCTGTAGATGGGTCATAGGAAGCCCAGTTCTTTGGGTGAATAAAGCGTAAGGGATTGCTTGTTCTAAACGCGTTGTATTCAACATGAATTCAAAGACTAGGGCGGATTGCTGAATCAATGTCGTTTGCGTTAAATAAGGTTTGTCCAATTGCAAATAGTCTTTGGGCTGGCGGTACTTTTGCGTTCGATAGATTGCCTCGGGTGCGGATAACGTGAGTTTCCCATGGGCGCCAGCCCCAATGCCATAATAATCACCAAATAACCAATAATTGAGATTATGTTGCGCCATCTGACCTGTACGACAAAAAGCAGAGATTTCGTAACGAGAAAACTGTTCCGCATTCAGGAGTGCCAGTCCGGCGTCTTCGATGGTCGCACTCAGATCATCATCAGGGAGCTTTGGCTGGGTTTTATGAAATAGGGTATTGGGCTCAATCGTTAATTGATACCACGATAAATGATTCGGCTGATGGGCGATTGCTTGGTGTAAGTCTTCGAGTGCTTCGGTCAACGTTTGTTCGGGTAAACCATACATGAGATCAAGATTGAAGTGTGTGAATCCTGCTTGGTGGACTTGTTCGATGGCATGATGGGCTTGTTTGGCGTCGTGAATTCGACCCAAACGCTGTAAATGGTCTGAGTTGAAGCTTTGGATACCCAAAGACAAGCGGTTAATCCCGATGGCGCGATATTCTGAGAATTTGCCATGTTCAATGGTGCCGGGATTGGCCTCTAAGGTGATTTCTATATCAGTGGTAAAAGGAATGCGGGTTCGAAGGTGCGTCAATAACCGATCGTAGGCCTTAGCAGATAGTAGGCTCGGCGTGCCGCCACCGATAAAAATGCTGTGTAGCGATTGTTGCGTTGGGTAAGCCAGAAAATCCTGATCGAAGTCCGCAATGAGCGCATCGATATAAGCGTCTTCGGGTAGCTGTTCTGGGCTTTTGTGAGAGTTAAAGTCGCAATACGGACATTTACGGATGCACCATGGAATGTGAATATATAAAGAAATTGGTATCATGGATGCGAATAATACGGATTTTTAATGACTTATGCTATAGTCATTAGTTATTTAACCCTGATTGAGGACTGAGTCATGAGTGAGCGAATACGTGTTGCGATTTCTGGTGCTGCCGGACAAATTGGTTATGCATTATTGTTTCGGATTGCATCAGGTCAAATGTTCGGTGATCGCGACGTGGAGCTGCATTTGCTGGAATTGGAGCAGTCTTTACCTGCATTACATGGGGTCGCAATGGAGTTAGACGATTGTGCTTTTCCTCGCTTAAAGAAAATTGTGTGTACGTCCGATTTGAATCAGGCTATGGATGGCATCAATTGGGCACTCTTAGTCGGCTCTGTTCCGCGTAAACAAGGGATGGAACGTTCTGAGTTGTTGAATATTAATGGTGGTATTTTTATCAATCAAGGCAAGGCGATCAACGATCGTGCTGCTGATGATGTGCGAATTTTTGTGGTGGGTAATCCGTGTAATACTAATTGTTTGATTGCCAAACACCATGCGAAAGATATTCCTGATGAACGTTTTTATTCCATGACGTTATTGGATGAATTGCGCGCTAGGACTCAATTGGCGCAAAAAGCCAAGGTAGACGTCACTGCCGTTACTGAGATGACGGTTTGGGGCAACCATTCTTCAACCCAATATCCCGATTTCTATCATGCCAAAATTAATGGTCGCTTCGTGCCAGAAGTCATTCAAGATGAGACTTGGTTGAAAGATACGTTTGTACCTACCGTACAACAACGTGGTGCAGCCGTGATTAAAGCACGCGGTGCATCCTCCGCGGGATCGGCAGCGAACGCCATTGTCGGCTCGGTTTATCACGTCCTAAATGATACGCCGCGTGGCGAATCGTTTTCGATTGGCCATTGTTCGAAGGGCGAATATGGGGTTGATGAAGGTTTGATGTTCTCTTTCCCAACTCGATGTGAGCAAGGAAAATTGCGAATTGTTGAAGGTTTGGAATTCAATGCGTATGGCCAAGAGCGCTTTGATGCGACGCTCGCGGAATTGCGGAGTGAGCGCGATGCTGTTAAGAAATTAGGCTTGCTTGACTGAGGATGTACTGCAACCAGACTTTCTTTGCAGCCGTAGCCGGCGCATTGGAAGTCTGGGTGCTTACTTGGGCGTGCCTTAATCTGAAATGATATATCTATGATGGTAACGCTTGAGTCAATAACTCGTCATCTTGATGGATGATGTTTAATTCAGCAAAGATTGAGAACCCAGTTCAATTCTTTTAAACACCAATAATGCCCAATCGCTTTCGCGCTCTGATTCGATGAAATCAAAATGAGATTGATAGGCTTCTTGTAACAACGGGACCTGATTTGCGAGGATCCCAGAGAGCGCCAACAGTCCGTGCGGTTTCAGCAAACGATGAAAAGAATGCTTGAGCTCGATGAGTGGTGTTAATAAAATATTGGCAATGATGAGATCGACGGGCGTCTGCAATTCATTTGGATAACCGATGGCCAAATGAGTACTTGGAATTTGGTTAATGGCAGCGTTGCTTTCAGTTGCAGTCAATGCTTGGGCATCAATATCGACGGCATGAACATGACTGGCTCCTAATTTTAACGCAGCAATACTTAAAATACCCGAACCACATCCATAATCAATGACTGTTTTATCTTTGAGTGTCGCTTGTTCCAACCAAGTCAGACACAATCCAGTGGTCGCGTGGGATCCTGTACCAAAAGCAAGGCCTGGGTCAAGAATCAGATTGGTCGCCTCAGGATCGGGCGGGGTATGCCAGGAAGGACAGACCCATAAGCGTTTTCCAAAACATTGGGGTTTGAAGTCATCAAGACACGTTCGCTCCCAATCTTGTTCAGCCACAAGGCTGACGGAGCATTGCGTGGCTGGATAATGGCTCGCAATGACATTAATGATAATCGCAACGTCGACTTCGGGCGTATAGAGTGCTTGCATTACCACGTGTGGCCACAGCGGCACTGTACCAGGTTCCGGCTCTAAAATGGGATCATCGAACTGATCAGTCATCGTTACAGATACAGCACCATATAATTCTAAAAGATCAGACAAGTGATCGACTTCAGATTGTGGACAATGTTCAATGGTGAGTTGCTGCATACGCTTTATTCTTTGAGTAAGGTTTCAAGATAATGAATATTCGTACCACCTTCAATGAAATCATGATTGTGCAAAATGCGTTGATGAAGCGGCAGATTGGTTTTGATACCATCAATAATAATTTCATCTAAGGCAGATCGCATCCGTGCAAATGCTTGCGCGCGATCTTCGCCATAGCTGATTAATTTTCCTATCATCGAATCATAATTCGGTGGAACGGTATAAGAACTATATAAATGAGAATCAAAGCGAATGCCGGGTCCGCCAGGTTGATGTAGGAGTTTCACTTTGCCTGGACATGGCATAAACGTTTGAGGATCTTCGGCATTGATTCGACATTCCAACGCATGACCGCGAAAATGAATATCACTTTGTTTGAGGCTGAGCGGAATATCGCTGGCAATTTTAATCTGTTCTTTGACCAAATCAACCCCAGTGATCATTTCAGTTACAGGATGCTCTACTTGGATGCGTGTATTCATTTCGATGAAATAGAAACAGCCATCTTGAAATAAAAATTCAAAGGTACCAGCGCCGCGATATTTGAGTTCGGAACAGGCTTTGACGACAATTGATCCCATTTTTTGACGCATTTTGTCGGTTATACCCGGCGCAGGCGCTTCTTCGAGGACTTTCTGATGACGTCGTTGCATCGAGCAATCACGTTCTCCCAGATGGACGGCATGCCCTTTCCCATCGCCCAAAACTTGAAATTCAATATGTCTCGGATTTTCTAAAAATTTTTCCATATAGACTGTGGGATTAGAAAAAGCGGCTTTGGCCTCACTTCGTGTCAACGCAATTGCATTCAAGAGGTGCGCTTCACTGTGCACGACGCGCATACCGCGACCACCGCCGCCGCCTGCCGCTTTAATGATAACCGGATACCCAATTTTTTTGGCCATAGACA
>CAZBSX010000142.1:0-4930 GCA_964494305.1 uncultured Legionella sp.
ATAAAATTACGTGCTTGATAATTACGCACGCCATCCCAACAGGTTGTCTGTTTGGACGCTTTGCTCAGATCATCAATCCCAAAACACGAGGGCTCAGATTTCATTAACCAGTATTTCATAGATATCACCTATTCCATGCAAGGTTGCAAGATCATGTAAATGAATAGTATAAAACAAATCGCGATCACATTCAGCGAAATCCAGGGCAAACGCAGGTGTGGCTGTAAATGACACCAACCGCCTGCCTCTGAGGGATTCTAAAACATTGTTGGATCCTACAGACAAGCCGTAGGATGTAGAACATTGCAACCGAGTGCCTCTCACCTATAAATCGTTTATAATAGCACCACTTATTCTGAAAGGCTTGCCAATGTTTGCTGTAGATCAACGCCCACCTATTGCTTTGCTTACCATCGTCCTCGCTTCGCTGATACTTCGTGTATTTTTTCTAGGTCATCATGATCTGTTGGTCGAGGAAGCCTATTATTGGAATTATGCGATACATCTCGATTTTGGTTATCTCGATCATCCGCCCTTAATTGCACTGCTTATCAGACTTTCAACGACCTTATTGGGTGTGAATGAATTTGCTGTGCGCTTCCCAGCACTGCTTTGCTGGGGGGCTACCGTTTATTTTATGTACCGCTGGTGCGAACTCATTCACCCGCGTTCTGGGCAATTTTCAATTCTATTACTGTCCATTCTACCTTTTTTCTTCCTTTACTCTTGTGTGATAACGCCTGATTTACCGTTGATGGCCACTTGGTCTGCAACATTATATTTTTTATACCGTGCACTCTGCTTGCAGCAAGCACGCCTCTGGTATGCTGCTGGAGTCAGCGTGGGCCTAGGTATGTTGGCCAAATATACTATTATCTTACTGCTCGCTACGACAGGTCTTTTCATCCTATTCAATCGAGAATATTGGCTATGGTTGCGTCGCAAAGAACCTTATTTGGCTGTAGTAATCGCATTGGTGTTGTTCTCTCCAGTCATTTATTGGAATGCCACGCATCATTGGGCCTCTTTTGTTTTTCAAAGCACGCGTCGCCTGCAAGGGGAATTTACGTTTTCGCTGCATGAATTATTGGGCGTATTGATCTTATTTATCACCCCTATTGGCATCATCGGTTTGGGCAAACTCTACAAACCATCGCTCAATTCAATACTTTCTCGCCCTACCCATAAGTTTTTACAAATCTATACCCTCGTTACTTTATTAGTTTTTGCAGCCTTTAGTCTGTTTCGAGCAATTAAATTGAATTGGATCGGACCTAGTATTTTAGCGCTGGTGCCTTGGTTAAGCCTCCTGATCTCACAACAACCGACGGTATACCGACAATGGCTTAAATTCAGTCCCATCTTAATTCTAACGTATACTTTAATCTTGTTTTGTGTGAGTTTTGGCAAACCGCTCTTTCTAAACCAACAGGTATTTAGCAAAATGATTTCTTGGGAACACCTCACCCAGGATTTTTATCACGTTGCTGCAACACAATGTCAACCCGTATTCTTGCCGTTAGATACCTACAGTATTGCAAGTGAATTGGTGTTTTATCAAAACAAGCAATGGCAAGCACACCCCAATCTGACGCCTATCCCAGTTCATCATGCCGCAATGTTTGATTTTGAAGGATTAATGTTTGAAATATGGCATAACCCCTCTTTACAAGGTAAAACCATTATTTTGATTGGAAAAGAAAAGCAATCGTTTGACAATGAACTCGTTCTCAACGCAACTCAGGCATTGTCACCCATCAAAATGATTTGGGGCGAAAGTCAGGGCTTTGCCGCTCACGTAAGACCATATTATTATCGTATTGTTAAGATGATTGACTCTTGATGACGATTTCACGATATCTCAATGTCAAACATTCAGGCACAGTATAATGTGCTCTACAATTTCTCACAACCCGGGCAACAAAAGCAATCCTGAGTATGATCATTCACCATGCCGATAGCCTGCATATACGCATACATAATAGTCGATCCAACAAATTTCATGCCGCGCTTTTTTAAACCTTTAGACAAGGCATCTGATTCCAACGTATACGCAGGCACATCTTGCAATGTTTCTGGCCGGTTTATTTTCGGGATATAATTTACAAATTGCCATACATACGTGTCAAAGCACCCATACTCTTGTTGAATTTTCATAAAAACCTGGGCATTTTGGCGCACCGAAAATATTTTTAATCGATTGCGAATGATATCTGGATTATTTAATTGCTCCAATAATTCAGGATCAGTCATTTCAGCAACTTGATTTACATCAAACCCTTTAAACGCCTGACGATATCCTTCTCGTCGCTTTAATATCGTCTCCCAATTAAGACCAGCCTGCGCACCTTCAAGAACTAACATTTCAAAATGCTTCTGATCATCATGCACTGGAATCCCCCATTCCGTATCATGGTAGTGTTCATAATGAGGTTTGTTTTTTCCAACCCATGCGCAACGTTTTATCATTTCGATTTCGCTATTTTTGTAAGATTAAGATGATTTAAATGACAGAACCCTTCTCGAAAAAAATCTCTTCACTTCAAGATATCGTAACGTAAAAATCACTCGTAATGCATCATTGATGCTATTGGCAGGTAATTTGCTATCTCCATATTGCCTATCCATAAAATGAATTGGAAACTCCAGAATTCGCGCATTATTTTGGTGCAACAACCAAAATAAATGTAGTTTATATGCATAGTGGTTAGATAAGAAATTATCAGGCAGAATTTGTAGTAAAGCTTCACGCCGCGAGGCTCGAAACCCACTGGTAAAATCGCGATACTTTCGTGTCAATACCCAACGTGCGACTTGGTTGCCTAACACCGAGAGAAATTTACGATGCAATCCCCAATTAGGTGGAATCTGTCCACCCGCTACATAGCGACTCCCTACGACCACATCGCTGTTAGTCAATAGTGTTAAAATGGGCGCAAGATACTTTGGTTGATGCGATAAATCCGCATCAAATTCAATCAGAATATCGGCGTTTAAAACATGGAGTGCGTATGTCATCGCTTGAATATAGGCAGAACCCAAACCCGTTTTATTCGGTTCGACCTGCAAATGTAACCTACCATCATACTGTGTCATCAAATCATGGACAATAGCCTGAGTTTCATCAGTAGACGCACTATCAAAAATTAATATTTCAACTTTGAAATGACTTAATGCTTGGGTGGCGGAAAATACCTGGTGTATAGTTTGAGCGATCACCAAAGCTTCATTATAAGTTGGAATAATAACCAAAACTTTTTCTTGCGAATCGTGCGTAGTAGTATTCAACATGTCTTTTCTAATGGAACAAAGTGCATTTTCTGCCAACGCTGAGAACGGCTCGTACGGTCTTTGACTTCACCTGCCAATTGCCCACATGCAGCATCAATATCATCCCCACGTGTCTTACGCGTCATAGTATTAATCCCTTTCGCCATTAAATAATCGCGAAATGCGATAATCGTCCTTTGATCCGAGCATTCATACTCGGTCAACGGAAACGGATTAAATGGGATCAAATTCACCTTGGATGGCACATCCGTTAATAATTTACATAAAGCTTTGGCATGTTCGATTTGATCATTCACACCTTTTAGCATCACATATTCAAACGTGACCACACGGCGAGAATCTGCGCCAAAATAATCACGACATACCGCCATCAATTGGTCCAAAGGATATTTTTTGTTGATCGGAACTAATATATTTCGCAACGCATCAGTTGGCGCATGTAAAGAGACTGCCAACGCCACAGGACTGCGTTCGCGCAAACGGAACATTTCCGGAATAACACCAGAAGTACTCAGAGTCACACGACGTTTGGACAATCCGTAGCCATAATCATCCAGCATAATATCCATCGCAGCAACAACTGGGTCGAAGTTCAAAAGCGGTTCGCCCATTCCCATCATCACCACATTGGTAATCCGTTTATCATGCTCTCCTTGGCGTTGAGATAACGTGCGCACGGCAACCCAAACCTGACCAATGATTTCAGCAGTCGATAAATTACGGTTAAACCCTTGTTTCGCGGTAGAGCAAAATGTACAGTTCAAGCCACAGCCAACCTGCGAAGAGACACACAAGGTCCCTCGTGTTTTCTCAGGAATAAACACCGTTTCAATGCAATTCCCGCAAGCAAGCTTGAGTAACCATTTATGCGTGCCATCTTTCGACGCTTGCGTGGTCACAATCTCAGGAACACGAACTTCTGCCACCTCGGTCAATTTGGCACGCAGAGTTTTGCTCAGATTAGACATCTGTGTAAAATCCACTTGGCCAAATTGATGAATCCATTGCATAAGTTGGCGAGCACGATAAGGCTGCTCCCCCAATGTCGCAAAAAAATCGCGCATTTGCGGTTCATTGAAATCCAAAAGATTGACTTTTGTCGCAACGGATTCACTCATGATAAGGATTATTGTCCAATCACTTCGTGCGGCTCAAAGAAATACGCAATTTCTTGCTGAGCATTCGCAGCACTGTCAGAACCATGGACTGCATTCGCATCAATACTATCGGCAAAATCAGCACGAATCGTACCAGGCGCTGCTTGCTTTGGATCAGTCGCACCCATGATATCACGATGCGCAATAACCGCGTTGTCGCCTTGCAATACCTGGATCATCACTGGACCAGAAATCATAAAATTCACTAAGTCTTTGAAAAAAGGACGATCTTTATGTACTGCATAAAACCCTTCCGCATCCGCACGGCTTAATTGACGCATTTTAGCAGCAACGATATGCAAACCTGCTTTTTCAAAACGTGTATAAATTTGACCAATAACGTGTTTGGCCACTGCATCTGGTTTGATGATGGATAAGGTCAACTCTAAAGCCATGTCGTACTCCGATAGGGTAAAAACCGCATATTATACACGAGACTGACTTAGAGTGAAACCGGACACTCGACTAGCCGACTAGCAATC
>CAZBSX010000143.1:0-4915 GCA_964494305.1 uncultured Legionella sp.
TCACCCCTGAAACCCTTGCTCCAGAGGGCGCAGCAGCAAATAATTTTTTAAACCACTGCTTAATACGCTTTATACTCATGCCATCATTCCTGTAAATATATACTCCGCGTGCAGTATACCATAGGACTTATAAAAAACCCCATATGCTGTCTGCATTCTTAACAAAAATAAACCAGATTTGCGAAAAAATCGATGTTACAACAACGTAACAGGACTTACGAAACATCTTGAAGATCGAAGTTTTGTATCAGTCTTCCCTAATTGCGCTGGGGCCTAGAAGGCTTAGAGGTGGGATCATCTGTGGCTTTTTCTGGATCCTTGATCTCTGTAATCACTTTATTAAACTTGTTTTTAAAACCATTAAGCGGATCAACATTTCTCTTGCTTTTCTTTTGAGTGTCTGCATACAGATCTACCGTTTTTTCACTCTCAGACTGCGTCGCCAGATCGCTATTTTCATCGACCACGAACTCGATATCATCTTCCCAATTCGCTGTTCTTTCACTATCAGTCATTGTCATTGCTTCCGTAGCCACAGAAGCATCCTCTCGCTCTGACATAGATTGCATAGAGACTTTTTTGATTAAACCCTCTTCGTCGCGCACCATTTCGTCGATGGTGTCACCGATATTGGTCAATAATTCCTGTCGCTCTTTGTTTTCTAAGGCACCTGAATGCTCTACAACAGTAAGCAATAGGGCAAGGAATTCTGCACCTGTTTGCAAATTGTCTGCGACATCCCATGCGAACAGCGCATGTGCCGCAACTGCAGCCTGTATCCCAATCATCACCGGCACTGAAGTCCCAAATGACGGCACCATGGTTGCGATATTAAAGGTGGTCGCACCTGAAACTACCAATGCTTCTAAGGACTTTCTGGCGTTATATCCCAAATTCTCACGCTTAATTTTCGCCTGTTCTTCCAGGCGTGCCTTTCTCTTTGGATCACGCTCGGCTTGTGCCTGCAGCGCTAACTCTAATGCTTCACATGCATTCACACTCGCTAAACTCATTTTTTCAACAGTTTCTATCGGTTTTGTCACTGCTTTTTTTGCTAATTCCGCAGCGTGTTTTCCAATAATTTTGGCAACTTTTTTGACGCCTTTCATGGTTTTAGTCGCCACAACTTTCCCAAGTTTTTTCGCTTTGGTCGACTTGGTTATCGTGTCATCTTTATATATTTTTTCAAGCGGGTGTTTAAACGCGCTGTAAACACCAGAGAGTGTTTGTCGAACATTTTTTCGACCGTGAATAAATGCATTCAAAACAGCAGTCACCTGTTTTGATTCCCGTTCAAGTCGTTTTATATGCTGTTCTAGAATAATTTTTTGTGCATTCTGATAAGATGCTTTCGTCACATTAGGCTGCATCACAACAGCATAGAGTGCCTCAATTTGCGCGCGTTGCTCTTTCGTAATATGCGGCGTTCTGCTCACGTGTTCAGCCACAACAGATGCCGCCGCAGCTTTTGCCGTACGCACTATGCCACGCAGTGCTTTCGTTGCTAGTATATCGGTTTCATATTTAAGAGGAGTTTCATCTCGATGCGTCAGCGCCGCTCTAAATTTTTCAAGACTGTTTTCAGTCAAAAACTGGCCTTGCGTAATATTCGTAATAAAATCCATATACAACATGAGGTCACCATACACGGCTTCGTCGCCACTCGTGACCCAAGCATTCACCTTCTCCTCTACCCACTCGCTACGCTCACTCGCATTGTGTTTCGCCTCTGAGTCTTTACCAATATACAGAGGTTGCATCAGCTTGTGCAGAGTCAGCATACCTTGAGCCATCCGTTGATACACCGTAGGCAATTCATGAATACGCATCTGCGCAATCAACGCATTGTGCAAAATTTTATGCGTTTCTTTACTTTCGACATAAGAGAATTCTAAGGTTTCAAGCTTATGTTGCAGCACAAAAAATAACACGGCATTGGTTAGATTGAGATCATCAGGAAAATTTTGTCGCACCGCATGGATAATATGTTGCAAATCGTCCGCCGTGGGGAGCGCCGCCAAATCATCAAGCTCTTTACTCACTTCGATATAAATAGATAATGCCAGTTCTTGAGTAGCTGCCACATCAACTTGTTGTCCAGTCGTATTCAAAAAACCTTTTTCCTGCATTATGTTCTCTCCAAACTATGCGTGTATTTCGGTGCTATTTACCACCAGGAGAATATTCAGACGAGGAACCTTCCCCATCGATTTTTTTGGATATTTTGCCCTCCGCAACAATTTTATTGAGTTTTTCTTTAAACACGTTCGTCGGATGGGCTGTTTTCTCAATTTGAGGTTGAATCGACCTATCAACGGTGTCATTGCTCGTCTCAGACTTCGTACTAGAGTCATTGGAGTAATCCGTCTCTGACTGCGTATCCAACGTTTCTAAAGAATCTTCCGAGCTCTTTTCAAAATCATCACGTTGCAATGCCTCTGCCCTTAAGCCTCCTTCTGCCTGGACCATCTCCTGAATCGTTGTCTGGATAACCATCAATAATTCATGGCGTTCTTTGTCTTCTATTGCAGTGGAGTTTGTCGCAATATTCACAAGAAATGCGAGGAATTCTGACCCGGTTTTTGTATGGTCCGCGATATGAACCGCCTCAAGCGCATGCACCGCCGCTGCCATTTCGACTCCAGCAATCACCGGGACCGTGCCCCCTGCTGAAACGACGGTTGCGGCAATAACCATGGCAGTTGCGCCTGACACCACCATGGCTTCTAAAGATTTCCTCGCGTTGTACCCTAAATTTTCAATTTTTTTCTGGGCTTGTTTGGTCAACCGTTTTTTCTTTGCTGGATCAGTTTCTAGCTGAGCTTTGAGTGCCAAACCAAGTGCTTCACTCGCATTTACAGTCGCCAAACCCAGTTTTTCGACCGTTTCAATCGGTTTGGTGACCGCACTTTGAGCCAGCTTTACTGCCGTTCCCCCTGAAAACTCGACCACTTTTTTCGCGACCTTCGCGGTTTTTGTAACTACAATTTGGCCTATTTTTGCCGCTTTACCCGACGCGCTTAAAGCCGGGTCGTTATACACTTTTTCTATCGGATGCTTGATTGCTTGATACACTCCGGAAAACGCCTCGCGTATATTTTTTCGACCATGGATCAATTCATTGAATACGGCCGGAATTTGCTTTGATTCGCGACTCAGTTGATTGCTATGTGCGGTCAAAATGACTTTTTGTACGTCTTCATAGGCTTCTTTGGCTGCATCGGGTTGCGTCACCAAGCGATGAAGTGCTGCGATTTGCGCGCGCTGCTCTTTACTCATCTGCGGCGCACCCGCGATACGATCGGATACAAGAGATCCCGCCGCAGATTTTGCAGCACGCGTCACTCCGCGTACGACTTTTGTTGCCAACGAATCCGACTCATAGCGAAGTGGCGTTTCATTCGGGTGCACTAGGGTTGCTTTAAATTTCTCAAGACCATTTGCCGTCAAAGTATGGCCTTGTGAAATACTAGTAATAAATTCCATATATCGATTGAGATCGCCATATACCGCATCATCGCCACGCTTCACCCAATCTTCCACTCGCGCTCTACGCGCTCTGACCAGCTGTTTTGCCTCTGATTCTTTACCGATATAAAGCGGCTGGATCAATTCATGCATGGATTCCATTCCTTCAAGCATGCGTTGATAAATAGATGGCAGTTCATGAATTGGCATCTGCGCAATCAATGCCTCATGTAAAATGTCATGGATTTTCTTACTTTCAGTATGCGACGACTCTAAGTCTTGCAGTTTTTGTTTCAACACAAAAAACAATACAGCATTGGTCAAATTCGGATCATCAGAGTGATTTTGTCTCACATTTCGAATAATCGTTGCCAAATCATCTGCAGAAGGCAATGCGACTAAGTCACCCATCCCGTTTTCCACCTCAGCATGAATGGATAACGTTAACTCAGATACTTGAGCCGCCAGCGTATCCGTGGGTATTGACTCAGAATTTGAGCCCCCGCTTTCATGCATCATTTTCTCCAAGATCAGCAGACCATATAATCTAATATTAGACCTACATGGTTATTATTCAAGCATTTTGATCTTTTTTGGTGGATTTTTAAAAATATGGAAACTCCGGTATACTCTGGATTACACGCCTATCAATACTTTGTTTCCATGCGAGTCCATTCTTTTGTCGATCACTGCGTAGCCCTGTTCGATACCGCTTTACAAACGGTTTGCCCTACACCTATGCGTCAATCCACACGCGCCAACCCAAGTACGGGCATCAAAGAAAATCCGTTGAATTCGGCTCAAAAACAGCATGCGGCAGGACTTATGCGTGTCAACCATGCCGGCGAAATATCCGCCCAAGCCCTCTACCAAGGACAGGCCCTTACCGCGCAAAAACCCCATATTCGCGATCATTTACAAGCAGCTGCAGCGGAAGAAATTGACCATTTGGCTTGGTGCGAGCAACGGTTGACTGAACTCGATGCAGAACCCAGTGTATTCGCGCCGTTTTGGTATAGTGCGTCATTTGTGATTGGCGCCTTGGCAGGATTGGCGGGCGATCGCATCAGCTTAGGGTTTCTTGCCGAAACTGAAGAACAAGTCACTCGGCATTTACATCACCATTTGCAGAAGCTGCCTACGGACGATCACAAAAGCCGGGCCATTATCCAGCAAATGGCCATTGACGAAAATAATCATGCACTTTCAGCTTACGCACATGGCGCCATGACTCTACCACCGATGATTCGGACGCTCATGCGCTGGAGCTCAAAATTATTAACCACAAGTAGTTACTACTTGTAACTGGCATACTGAGGGACATACCATGGAGCAGGGGGCGCCGTTTATCGTCTGTGTGCTATTAACAGCGTATGTATTTGTTTTTATTAATGGTTGTCATGATGCAGACAACTCCATTGCCACCATTGTCACCACCTAAGGATTA
>CAZBSX010000144.1:0-4911 GCA_964494305.1 uncultured Legionella sp.
GAAACAACAAAATTTGATTCCTTCTTCAAGGAATTTATTGATGGAAGTGATCATTGTTCTCTCCATTTCAAATGAAATTTTAGCATTTATTTATTTCTTTTGCAATATTGAGTTTCTGGGTAAGTCCTTAAAAAAATGGTCGTTTTTACGCAAGATATCAGTTAAAATCTCTCAAAAAGAAACAAGACATTAGGTCCTAAGGAAAATAAGGTTGGCAAAATTATGTTAAGAAAACTGAGAGGCGCATTTTCCAATGATCTATCGATTGATTTGGGGACAGCAAACACGCTCATTTACGTTCGAGATAAAGGCATTGTTTTGAATGAGCCTTCGGTCGTGGCATTGCGTAATGAATCAGGGCAAAAGCGAGTCGCTGCAGTAGGTTTAGAAGCAAAGCGCATGCTTGGGCGGACGCCAGGAAATATTAACGCTATTCGACCTATGAAAGATGGCGTTATCGCAGATTTTTATGTGACCGAAAAAATGCTTCAGCATTTTATTCATAAAGTACATGAAAATCGATTTTTACGACCTAGTCCACGAGTTTTAGTGTGTGTCCCTTGTGGTTCGACACAGGTCGAACGCCGCGCGATTCGGGAATCGGCGATGGGTGCTGGCGCACGTGAAGTGTTTTTGATTGAAGAACCCATGGCAGCGGCTTTGGGCTCTGGGATGCCGGTTGAGGAAGCTAGTGGATCGATGGTCGTTGATATTGGCGGCGGTACCACTGAAGTTGCGATTATTTCTCTGAGCGGGATTGTGTATCATCAATCGGTACGAATTGGTGGTGATAAGTTTGATGATGCGATTGTGTCGTATGTTCGCCGTAATTACGGTACTCTCATTGGAGAAACAACCGCAGAACGAATCAAGCATGAAATCGGGTTTGCATACCCATCGCGTGAACTCTATGAAATTGAAGTTCGTGGTCGTAATTTAGCCGAAGGAATCCCTCGGAGTTTTACGTTGACCAGTGCCGAGATTTTGGAAGCGTTGCAAGAACCTTTGTCGGGGATTGTGGGCGCAGTGCGCGCAGCCTTAGAGTTAGCACCGCCGGAATTGGCGGCTGATATTGCCGAGCGAGGTATGGTATTAACCGGCGGTGGTGCCTTATTGAAAAATATGGACACTTTATTGATGGAAGAAACAGGTCTACCCGTATTGGTAGCAGAAGATCCGCTGACTTGCGTCGCAAGAGGTGGTGGTAAAGCCTTAGAAACGATGGATTTACGCGGTGGCGATTTTCTTTCAACAGAATAATAAGCAATATGGCCATTCCGTGTTAAAGCGGAATCATCTGTTTGCCAAACAAAAACACACGTCTTTGTGGTTTGTGCTGTCGTTGCTTCTTTCTTTTTCGCTCATGATTGTTGATTCTCGCGATCGAAGTTTGAATGGGTTACGTAAAGTGTTTTCTGGTATGATCGTGCCGCTACAATTCGCCGTCGATTACCCGGTTCGGATTGTAGGTTGGAGCCATTCGTTGATGGGTTCTAAGAAAGCATTGGTTGATGAAAATATGCGACTGCGCTATCAGCAAACGATGTTAGAAGCGCAATTGCAAAAGTTTTTAGCATTGCGAGATGAAAACTCAGAATTAAAAAGCTTATTATCTGCATCGTCTTCTGCACAAATGCGCTCGATGGCCGCGCGCATATTGGCCGTTGATACAACCAGTTCACGGCAAATTGTCGTGATCTCTAAAGGAGCACGAGATGGTGTCGTCCGGGGTCAAGCTGTATTAGACGCGAAAGGCGTCATGGGACAAGTGATCGATGTGGGCTTACTGACGAGTACTGTCTTACTGATTTCAGACTCTAAATGTGCAGTACCGGTCTTGAATCAACGTACAGGAGAGCGTGCCATCGTTGCTGGCACCAATCACATCGGCCGCTTATCTCTTGTGAATTTACCCCGAACGTCTCCAGTTGCAGTCGGCGATCTTTTAGTGACCTCAGGGTTGGGAGGGCATTATCCAGAGGGATATCCAGTTGGTTTTGTGGAAGAAATTCAAAATGCGAGTGGTGAGGATTTTATTAAAGTGTTGGTCAACCCAGTAGCGTGGTTAAACCGCAGTCGCTTAGTTTTATTAATTTTGCCTGAAGAAAAGCATAATGAGCTGAGTATGGAATTAACTGAGCGGTTACGCGTGTTAGAGGGGTTAGGTTGATGGTGCCGGGCCGAATTTTAGGACTGATTTTGGGGGCCAATGTCCTCACGATTTTACCATTGCCTGCACAACTGAGTGTGATCCGACCTGCGTGGGTGTTATTATGCGTATTATGTCTTCAAACCTATATGCCACGATATTTTCATGTTTTATTTGTGCTGTTTCTAGGCTTGTGTTTGGATGCATTATTGTCAACGCCCATGGGAGAGCATGCCTTTGCGTTGATTGTGACGACCTGGTGTATGGCGGGTAGAACTCAGCGATTTATGTTTTTTTCAGTGATGCAGCAAATGTTGGTGGTGGGTTTGGCATGCTGTTGTTATCAAGGTATTTTGTTGATAGCAGATGCCTCATTTGGTCATATGAGTTCTTTGTTCGCTGGGTTGGGTGTGACGCTAAGCAGTATGTTGTGTTGGCCAATTTTAGCGCGTGTAAGTTTAGAGCATAGGAGTGAATAATGTCAGAGAATAAAATTAAGATCCCTCAGGCAGGTTCTGCGATCACCATCGATGATAAATTGGTGTTATCTGTACCTGATCATCCCATCATTCCATTTATCGAAGGGGATGGGATTGGGGTGGATGTGACACCTCCTATGCTGAAAGTAGTCGATGCGGCTGTGCATAAAGCGTACGGTTCGCGCCGCAAGATTGCGTGGATGGAAGTGTATGCCGGTGAAAAAGCGACACACGTGTATGGTCCGGATCAATGGTTGCCCAAGGAAACCTTGCAGGCGATGCAAGAGTATGTGGTCTCGATTAAAGGTCCATTGACTACTCCCATTGGCGGTGGTATTCGCTCTTTGAATGTTGCAATTCGGCAAGACTTAGATCTCTATGTGTGTTTGCGTCCGATTCGTTATTTCAAGGGCACGCCCAGTCCCTTGAGAGAGCCATGGAAAACCGATATGGTGATTTTCCGTGAGAATTCGGAAGATATTTATGCGGGTATCGAATGGGCAGCAGATACGCCTGAAGCAGAAAAGGTCATTCAATTTTTACGCAATGACATGAAGGTCAAAAAAATTCGTTTTCCCGAACATTGTGGGATTGGCATTAAGCCGGTGTCCAAAGAAGGAACTCAGCGCTTGGTGCGTGCTGCGATTCAGTATGCAATTGACAATGATCGCGATTCTGTCACTTTAGTGCACAAAGGCAATATTATGAAATTCACCGAAGGCGCCTTTAAAGATTGGGGTTATGCCGTTGCACGTGAGGAATATGGCGCTGAATTGATTGATAAAGGTCCTTGGATGACAATGACTCATCCCAAAACGAACAAACCTATTATCGTCAAAGATGTGATTGCTGATGCGTTTTTACAACAAATTTTACTCAGACCAGAAGACTATAGTGTTATCGCAACTTTAAATTTGAACGGCGACTATATTTCTGATGCTTTGGCTGCGCAAGTGGGTGGTATTGGTATCGCGCCAGGTGCGAATATGGGCGATAAAGTTGCGGTATTTGAAGCCACGCATGGGACGGCACCGAAGTATGCGGGACAGAACAAAGTGAACCCGGGTTCTCTGATTTTGTCCGCTGAAATGATGTTACGACATATGGGGTGGACTGAGGCCGCAGACTATATTATTCACGGCGTAGAGCGTGCAATAGACGCGAAAGAAGTGACCTATGATTTTGCACGTTTGTTAGAAAACGCGCAAACATTAAGCAGCTCAGCGTTTGCAGAAGCAGTGATTCGATTGATGTGATGGCGTAGGTTGGGTTTTGGCCCAATCTACAACTGTATCCATATTCCTATGTACCGCGGCTTGTCCGCGGTATCTATTACGGTGCTTGGAGATGAATTAACGTCCACTCAATGCGCGGAAGCGGGTGTGTTGTAAGATACATACCATTGGTATCGTACGCTTGACTTATAGCCAGAATATTTTTTGCGTCAAATACTTTTCCATACATCCATTCTTTCCCTTGCCAGTGTACTTGATCTGCAAACAAGGTCACTTCGTGATAATCACTACATGAATACGTGATGACTATAGATGGCACATGAGAATGAAACCTGATTTTTTCGGCGTTCATCGTGAAAGAAATCGCTTCGTTGCTCGGGATAATCATGGGGACGCCTGTAGATTCTGCAACATGCCCATATAGTGGAAGCTGTTGTTTTAAAACACAATCCGTTGGCCCAGAGTTTTTGATTTTAATCACATACACACCTGATGATGCCCAAGTGGCGAGTGATAATAACGACAAAGTAATGAATGTCATCCCTTGTAAACGTCGAAATTTTTCAAATCGCATGCGCATACCTGTCCCCATAAAAACAAATATAATACAATATGTACTTTAAAAGGTCAACAACTTACTGAAATCCCATTTTTTTATACGAATAAAAAAAGATATTATTTTTTTCTTGATGGTGTAGAACTAAGCTTTTGACGTAAGGGTTTTCCTTAAGATTGCTCCCTCTATTTTTATCATTTGATTTGCGTTAAATTGAACTTAACGCTGGCCAAATCACTGATATCCGTCTATAAAATAGATATAGGGAAAAAAATGAGTGAAGACATTGTCGTTGCACCTGGTTTCTCAGATTGGGTTGAAACACTTTCCCAACCGACTTCGGTCTTAGATGAACCCAAAAAATATCAAGTGATATTACGCAATGATGATTATACACCCATGAATTTTGTGGTGCTGGTTTTAAAGCGCTTTTTCTACTTGAGTGAAGCAATTGCAATGCAATTGATGTTACAGGTTCATACGCATGGATGG
>CAZBSX010000145.1:0-4855 GCA_964494305.1 uncultured Legionella sp.
CAGAAATCGATCATGGGAGCGGGTAAACTTTACGATGTTTATATACAGACGATTGATGGGGAGCAGACCAAGTATCGGGTAAGATTGCAATATCCGATCGCTTGTCCTAACCTTATTAAGGTTCCAAACGCATATACGGATGAAGAATCATGTTATTTATTGGCCAACAAGGACTTTATACTAGAAGAGACGCGAGATGGCAAAGTGGCTGTGTCGTTAGCGCTGGATGAGCAGCATCAGATTGGTGGCCCTAGTAAATACGATTTATACCCTGAGCATTTGGTCACGCTATTCAATATCATTAACAAAATTCAAACGGAAGATGATATTTCCAATCTTTTGGTTGCACTTGCAACAGGCTCAGGAAAAACATTTGTTCAAGGATTATGGTTGTATATTTTGCATTTGGCAGGATTTAATAGTGTGTTTGCTATTCCTGATCGCTTAATTACTCAATTTCATAAAGATTTAGGACGATTACTCCCAGATACCGTCATTGGAAAGATCATGACATTACGTGATAATTCAGATGATGTGCATCCGGGATTGGGGCTCTCGAATCAATCTGGACAGATCTTGGTTGCCTCAAGTAATCGGCTGCTTGATGACGCGCATTATCAAGATGTCTTAAATTTGCCTCCTGACAATAATTGTTTGATTTTCGATGAACAGCATTTGGTGATGGCTGAGGAGCGTGCTAGTAAACGGCTTTTGACCTTGTCGCAACGCTTTTTATCCATGCTATTGACTGCTACACCGAATCGCGAGACGTATGATCTGGCTGGACGACGTCCAGTTGCTATGATGTCGAGTGGACAAAAAGAAAAAGCAGGACGCGGGCAATTTCCTAAAGTCATAACGATGCAATCTGAGTCGTTAACGGAATTGAACAGTAAAATTCCGACGAACGGGCTCTCTGAATGGTTGAAAAAAATCGGTCGTGGATTGTTTTTACGGTTTGACACGATGTTTCAAGACGAATGTAGTTCGGCGATTCACTCAATTTTTGAAAAACTACCCTATGTGGTGGAGAAAAAAACAGAGGAAAAGGACTTGCAGTGGCGGTTACGAATGCCAATGGCCAACAAAATTTTATGTGTCATTAATAATAATGAAGCATTGGTCAATTGTTGTCATTATTTGAAACCGTTGCATGCTTCATCGCCATATGGCGACACCAATTACCTGCATCGTGACGACATCTATCACAATGGTAATTTTGTGGTGCGTGCAAGTGTTGCTAAAATCTTTGGGTTACCCGATGCTGGTGGCGAAGTATTACATGAAAACCAACAAAGAAAGCGTGCCGAATGTTTAGAACAACTCACTGAAGATGAACAAGATAAAATAAAACCGCTCCTCCAGAAAGGATTGAGTAACCAACTTCAGTCGAATATGTTTCATTATCTCGTAGAGTATGTATTATCAGACTTGACTGGACTTACTACGATCGAGCAGGATGGCTTGCGAAAACAATCTGCAACCGAGTTTCGCGATTTGATTGTGCGGAACTATAAACAACGCGATCAGGCTTATTATCAAGAAAAGTTAGGAAAAGTACTCGATGCAAACGGTGCGCAAGAAATTGCTGCTTTATTGACATCAATTTCAGCAACACTGGGCGCTAAAATTAAGACTCGATCGGGATGTTTATCGCAATTTACAGATAATTGGTTTTTAGCCGATTACGAAGATTTAGCGGATGTCATCAATGCATACGATGATTGTTTTTTAAATAATTTCTCAACTTATGCACAACGCTACTTGGTGATGGGCATTATGACCGGCATGGAAGATGCAGAAACGCCGATCCAAGATTTGAAGCCATTTTTAGGTTTGTCAGAACGGCGTTATCGTTTATATGATGAAGAAGAGATAGCAAAAAAACGACAACGCACTTCGATTGAGCTTTTGAACGACCGAGCTGAGGAATCTATTTTTACACCACAATATGTACCTGAAATTACGCCAGATATCGCTGATAATTACTTTCGCCTGGGGTTTGTTGGGATGTATGTCTCAAATATAAAATCCGAGGGTTATAATGATCTCGATTTACACACGGTAATCAACGCAATAGAACGTACATATGATACGAATAATAGTCCAACGAGTTTAAATCAAATTGGTGGACGCGTTCGAGGCATGCATAAACTGATTACGCCGTATATTATTAATGGTTTAGGGCATCGTCAGCACTTAGGTTTCGATTATAATTTATTAAAAAAAGATGATTATCTACCGGAATTATTTGCTGCCCAAGAACAGTATAATGAAGGGTATATCTCAGTTTTAGGCGAACAAGTCGGTCAAGATATTATTACTTGGTATCATCAACATCAAGACAGCGATGAATCGATTGACGCTGATCAATTAAAACGTCAAGTCTTACGTTTCATTGCATCAGCATTGCGGCATTTGAATATGAATACTAATCACAAAATTAGCCTGAGTCGTGCACAATTGCCCCAAGTGATTGCACATGCTATGGCAAAATTAGACAAAGAAATCGCGAATATACGAAACCCATATTCCGTGTCTTTTGTGGTTCGAGCTTTTGGGACTGTCCTAAATTTTATTTGTGAATGTTATTTTACGGTGTTACGCATCAAACCCTGGTTTGCGATGCGTACCCATGCACAGGTATTGGCAAAAGCCGCGCAAGCGCGAACTAGTCTGAATGAGCAGACCAGAGCGTCATCTGAGGGCACACGAGCATTGCGGACTGCAAAAGCTGATGCAGTGTACATGAAGATTATTCGGCAAGTACATTTTAAAGATTTAGTCGCGCAGACCTTGGTCGCTGCAGAATTTAAATCATGGGTGACCCGTAAAGTAGACGTCAGCAAAACGCTGCTTAAAAAATCAGTGCTTTCATACGTGAAACCGGAAGTGAAGGCACAAATTCAAGCAGAATTACAACGTGTTATTTTTCCATTGATTGAATGTATGGTTGTCCCTGAAAAGAGAGATTTGGTACGAGAGCAATTGCTAGCATTTGATGGATTACCCTTGTTTCTGAAGACGAATGCACAAATGATAAAATCCCTTGCTGATTCCTCGAAAGAAACGCAATTGACAGCAAACGTGTTGAAATTATTTCATCAGATTCCTGGTTTGGAATGCATCCAGGCAAATGATATTGTGAATGAGCAGTTTCAAGTGCGATCATCTCGGGCTCTGCTCAACAATGACTCCAGACTCAGAGCAATTACTGAGGAGGAAGTTGTGCAGTTTATGCAAACGGATTTAGATGATTATCTCAGTGCATGGGTGGCTTATCCAGATAAAGTCCGAGTAATCTCTGCTTTGCAGGGCAATTCTGAGCGCCTACGCGCTTTTGTTCAATTCCAATTAGCACAAAATCTTGCTGAGCCTGGCATTGTTCAATTTGAGCAAAGTTTTGCTCAGTTTCAACAAACGTTTGATTTGCACGATGTAGCACTTCTAAACCAAAAGGCGTTACACACTCAAGAAGAATTACAAGCTTACCAAATCGCCAGCATTGCAGATAAAATGCGTCGTGAATTATTTCCTTGTCTAGTGAATTTTTACCCGTTAGATGCGCGTGCACGTTTACTCACACAAATTACGCAAGACAAACTTGAGAAGGTGTTGATCACTGAGCGAGAGGATATTGAAGCGCTTTTATCGGCTCAGACTGAGCCTGCTGAGAAGGCGGCTTATTTTTTTTCTAAGCTTTGTACGAATGTCCCTGCGCAAATTAATCTTATCGATGAACAAGAAAAGTCGAAAGCATTTTTTGCTGAACATACCACCAAACCGTCGCTCTCAACGCTTGCGAATGTGGCAAGTTTGGGTATTGATCGGCTGACAATGAAGTTGTCTGGTTCCGATGCGGGGCTACTCAGTGGCCGTTTACAAAAAGTGCTCAGCACGCCAGAATTTTTTAATGCAATTTCCTTATTGCTGCCTTACCATCATTGGCAAGAATTACAACAGCGGTTTCGAACTCAGCCAGAAAATGTAAAAAAATTGGCGCAACAATTGGCTGCAACGATTCAGGGCGGTACTGAATGCACTCCAGAGCTTTTATTATCAGAGATCAATACCGCTTTTGTTTTGGATTTGAAAAACATCGTAGATTATGGAGGTTCTGTTGCAAACGAGTTAACGCAATTGGCCCAAGGTGAAAAGATACTTTATACGACTGCAGCGCAAAAGCAACGTTTGGTAAGATTGATTCAGGAAGAGTGTTTACCCTTATTGGCATCTTATATGCGCTCAGATGATTTAAAGGCAGCTTTCTTGTCGCAATCGCATGATGCAGAACAGCTTTGTGAATTTTTCAGTACACATTGTGCAGATTTTCAAATAATAGCAAAGCAAAATGACGGTCTACACGTTGCCTCAGTTTTCGAACTGCTGAATCAATTATCTCCTGAACTTTGTGTTCTAGACGATCTCGTTCATCCCAAAGAATATGCAACAGTACAAGCTCAGCATTGTGAGCATGTACTGTCTAACCGTATTTTAAAGCGTAGGGCCAAGGATTTTGAGGTGTCATTAGAAACAATGCTCAATCCGGATCTTCCTATTTTTGATCAAGAAAAGGTTGCCGATATGGTCTTAGCGCAGATTTTGCCTGTTCTGGGACATTCACAATTTAGAAATTCTCTAGCGTTGTATATGGGGTCTTTGACCCAGAACGACCTGCAGATTATGTTTGAAGCATGCAATATGGAAGATGCAGAGCAGGCTGCACAGGATCTACTGCGGTTTAAAACGCTGATCACAATCCATGATTTTGCTACGTTAAAGCAAGAATTCATGCTGGGTAATCCAGATGAAAAATATGATTGGTTTTTCGAGTATTTACACGGTTTAAATCTTT
>CAZBSX010000146.1:0-4847 GCA_964494305.1 uncultured Legionella sp.
AATCGAGTGGATGGTGTCTTACAAGAAATTCTGGAAATTCAACGCGTCATTGCGCCTTTGGTTATCTCACGCGTCAAAGTCATGGCCAAATTAGACATTGCTGAAAAACGTATTCCTCAAGATGGTCGCATTTCCTTGCGCGTTGGCGGCCACAATATTGATGTCCGAGTCTCCACATTGCCTTCCAATCATGGTGAGCGCATTGTATTGCGGATCTTAGATCAAGAATCGGCTCAATTGGATATGCAGATTTTGGGGATGCCAAGTCATATTTTAACACCCATTCAAACCATGATTGCGCAACCGCATGGTATTTTATTAGTCACCGGTCCAACCGGATCAGGAAAAACCACCACGTTATACGCGATGCTGACTCAACTTAATCAAGTCAGTCGCAATATTTTAACCATCGAAGATCCAATTGAATATGATTTACCGGGCATCGGCCAAATGCAAGTCAATACCAAAGTCGATATGACGTTCGCCAAAGGATTACGCGCCATTCTCCGCCAAGATCCAGATGTAGTGATGATTGGTGAAATTCGTGATTTAGAAACTGCAGAAATTTCAGTTCAAGCCAGTCTTACTGGTCACTTAGTGTTATCCACACTCCATACTAATAGCGCACTAGGCGCCTTAACGCGATTGCATGATATGGGTGTGGAGTCGTTCTTATTGTCGTCCAGTATCATCGGTGTATTAGCGCAACGTTTGGTGCGACTACTTTGCCCAAACTGCAAAGCACCCCATCCACTCAAATCGGATGAGCAACAATTAATGCAGATGAGCAACCAAGATCTCAAACAGAGTGTGATTTTTGAGCCCGTGGGTTGTCCAGAGTGTAATGGTCAAGGATACCGAGGACGAACAGGTATTTATGAATTAATTATAATTGATGATCAATTGCGTACCATGATTCATCATAATGACAGTATGCAAAATATGGAGAGCTACATCCGCCCCACCACTCTCAGCATTCGCCAAGATGGATTCCGTCGTGTACTCCTCGGGGATACATCCATTGCAGAAATTTTACGCGTTACGAGTGAAATGGGAAATTAGATCACGCCTAAGTTCGGGATACTCTTTGTGACAAGTACGCTTTAAGCTTCGAGGAAATACGTTTTAATTGATTGGAACCGCGGGTGATTTTTGCGATACTCACTTTCAAATCTTCAGAAATTTGGCGTTGCGTTTTTTCTTGATCTAATAACGCTTTCACAATTAAGCATCGGGTCTCAATACTTTCTTTCTCTTCGTGGGTTAATAAACACTCAAATAATTCGGTTAACAATTCTCTGTCTTTTGTCGCCAAACACCAATCTAAAAAGCATCGCCAACCTACAGAATCCATGCTAATCCCTCATTCCAATCTATGTCATCATGGTACGCGATTCCTGAATTTTTGTCACGGCTATCAAGAGAGCCTCACGCTATGATTGATGTCCTCATAATGCCTCACCATAACACGTACATACAAGCGTAACGCAATTTATAGCCAATAATTGACAAAATAGCACAATATTGATATTATATGTGTTTTTTTTAGGAAATCCTAATGTATCTAACTGAGCATTTCCAAAAGTTTATTACCAACTGGGCAACTACAGTCCGTATTAATTACACCGAGCTCAATGAGCATAGTAATGAACGCTATGAAGTACCACTAAAACCAAACACGGATAAAGTGACTAGTACATGTATAGGCTTAGGCTTCTTTACCCATCAGACATTGACAAGATGTAAAGTAGCTGCCGCTCCTTTTGGCTTTTGTGGCAGAATAGAAGACCATAACTACAACATATTTAAACCTTCTGATTACAGTTTCAAAGCATGTGCTGTGGACTTTTACCTTGCATTATTCCACCAGTTATTACCTACAGCACCACTGTTTCTAATCAATGAATATTATCGTGATATGGAAAATGGTCAGCAATCAATTGCAACGTTTGTCATAAACGCGCTTAGCGCAGTATTCATCTCCTATCCGATGCTCATTGTTTCATTTGCGCTACGTTGTATCAGCGCCATCTTATTTTACCCTGCAAACTATGTTTACCAAGAATGTAAAAGCGTTTTTACAGAAGAGCTTAGGACCAATTCTCCTGCTGGCCCTCGCCTTTGAAGCTCACTCGTATTGTTATCGGCGTTGCATAAAAAATTGTTGCATCAAAGCATGGATTTCCTGGATCTGCGCTGCTTCCGGTTGAAACCAATGATGCAATTGTAATAATGCTTGTGCAATAAACATGGTAAAACCTGGAATACAATACCAACCTGCCACTTTTGCTAACCGTAAAAAAGCTGTCTCGATCGGTTGGTACACAATATCCATCGCTATAATATTGGGCAATAAATGACTCGGCTGCCATAGGGCTACCATATTAGGACTCTGGTACGCCGATTCTGGCAACGTATTGATGCACACCGTATACGTTAACGTCGGTAAAGCATCCAGTGCGTACGCTTCACAACCTAAATCATCTGCCAAACGTTGCGCGGTGGCCAGCGTACGATTCACAATCATTACCTTGGAGTGCTGACGGAGCGCTTCATACGCGATCGCGCGCGCTGCGCCACCAGCACCCACGACCAAAATAGTTTGTCCAGAGATTGGAGTATGAGCCGCTAGGGCCTGCATTGCACCCAGCCCATCTGTATTCAAGCCCAGATAACGATTGTGCTGCCGAACAATAGTATTCACCGCCCCGATTGATCGCGCTGTAGCATCGATCTCATCCAATAAGGGCATCACATCTTCCTTTATGGGCATAGTAATGCTCAGTCCCATAAACGGCAGGCGCTTAACCCAATCAAGGACTGCCGACAATTCCTCTGGCAAAACACGTAATTTCACATACACTGCATTCTGATGCAGTACTGCAAACGCCCGATTATGCAGGATATGCCCCACACTTTTATCGATGGGATCACCCAGCAATGCCAATACTTGGGTAGCGGCATTGAGTCGACGATAGTCATAAATCGTCAGCAAATCTTGGATAGACAATTGACCAGGTGCTACCGCATGATTCGGATCCCAATACGCATAGCACAGGAGATTACCCACTATAGGACTCAAAATTCGCGTCAATTGTCCTGCTTCTCCCATACAAAACCCAATGATCCTGTATCGATGTTGGTGGGTTAATACACAGTGCAGCATCCGTAGCGCATCCACGCTTGAATGTGCTAGCGTCACTATTTTATAGGCATAACAATCAGGTTGGTAAATCGTCTCGAATAATGCCGGCAAATCAACAGGTGTTTCCTGAAAATTATGATACGACAAAATAATTTTAATCGCTGGATAACATTGCCGAATCGCTTGGCGATGAGCAGCGGGAACATCGTATTCCACATCAAGGTAGTCAGGATTTAACGCACATAACGCCATCAGCGCTTGGATGCGTTGAGATTCAGCATGGGGATAATGTCCACCTTGCGCCCGGCTGCGCAAGGTCATAATGACAGGTACTTTGCATGCTTGCCGCAAAACCGCAAGCGCGGTCATATCCCAATGCGCTAAATAATCCAACCGCAATTCAATCCCATCGGCACGATCTGCGAGTTGAAAAATATGTTGTGTGGCAGCTGCATAATCTGTCACGGGTAGGGTTGCGATTAGCATGCTATGTTTTCCTTATCACGAACGGTATGTGAATTAAAAATTCTCTGCAGCCCAGACCAATGCACGATCAAGTTGGCTAGAGTCAACCCGATGCGTATACTGCCCGGCTGCGACATGCGGCTGACCAATTGCCTGTAACAATACGAACCGTGGAATCGATTGCGTCGACTTTTTATCCAAAACCAAGGTTCGTAAAAACAACGCTTTATCTTGAAAAACTCGCGTTTTCAACGGTAACTCATATTGCTCTAATAAGTCGCGAAGGATCTGCAACACATCTTCAGACAAATACCCTGCCTGCATTGCCAAATGACATTCCACCAGCATACCAATAGCCACTGCTTCTCCATGCCCAATTTGATACTCTTCCAAAGTCTCAATCGCATGACCGATGGTATGCCCAAAATTCAATAATTGACGAATACTGTGTTCCAGCTCATCTTGCTCCACCATCGATTTTTTAATCGCACAATTGTGTTGAATTAAATGCATTAAATCTGCGCGCATTTGCAATGCCTGCAACGACTCAGAGGCTTGCAGCTGGGTAAAAAGTTCAGCATCCGCAATCAATCCATGCTTGATCATTTCGACTAGACCATTGCGCCATTCCCGATCAGGTAACGTCCGCAACGTACTGACATTCATACATACTGCATGTGGCTGAGTAATAGTGCCAATTAAGTTTTTCCCCAAAGGCGTATTAACTCCGGTTTTGCCACCAATACTAGCATCAACCATCGCTAATAACGTCGTCGGCAAATAAATGACTGGAACACCACGGCAATACGTCGCTGCCAAAAATCCAACCAAATCCGTCACTAATCCGCCGCCCAAAGCCAAAAGACAGGTATCTCGTCCATACTGTTTGCGAAATAACGCATCTTCTAAATGTTGTTTGGTCTCTCGATCTTTATGCATTTCTCCAGCTGGAAATGTCAATATATCGAGCTCTAAACCCTGCTGGTACATATACATTTGTAACGCCTTGCCATGAGTCTCCACCAAATTCGTATCCGTGATCAAGACCAACCGTTTATGCAATGCCGTACAAAGCTCTGACAAAACCGTGGACTGAAATAAATCTTGCGCGATGTAAATTGGATAGGAACTTACATGTATAGATAACATATTTAACCTTGTCTGATCGTTAAGCGAGCGCATCGTTGCATAAGCAGCGCATCCACCAAAACCAGTGCACACATCGCCTCTACGACCG
>CAZBSX010000147.1:0-4778 GCA_964494305.1 uncultured Legionella sp.
TCATCGTAAAGGCAATCACCCAGCGTTTGCATTGTTGGCATGGGTTATGTTGTCGGTTCACTCTTTGGTGCTGGGTGCGGCTTTGGGCTTTAGTCAGGATTATTCATTGGCTATCATGTTGTATTTGGCAATTATTACTCATAAATGGGCAGAAAGTTTTGCGATTGCAATGCAGTTGGCGCAATGCTCATTACCGAAATCACAAAGTATCCTATTATTTTTACTGTTTGCCTGTATGACGCCTTTAGGGATTTATCTGGGTTGGTACCTAGGGCACGGGGTGTATACTCAAACGATATTCGATCCAATTTTAATCGCTATTTCAGCGGGAACGTTTTTATATTTAGGTACCTTGCACGGTCTAGAGCAATGTGTCATGGTAGAGCGATGCTGTAATTTGCGATATTTTAGTTTTGTCATCGTTGGTTTCTTATTAATGGGGTCTGTTGCTTTTTACTTATAAGGCCCAATGGGTTGGACGCACGTATGAAATGGACGAAGATGGTAGGCTTTGTGTTTATTGTTATTTTACACACTGTCTGTGCCGCGAAACCCTTGGTGATTGGGGTTGATCAAATTAACCCGCCATTGTCGATGCGCACGGATAATGCCTCTCACTTTATTGGATTTGAAATTGATATCATGAATGAAATTTGCTCGCGTTTGCATGTGGCTTGCACCTATCGAGCCGTAATCGCAAATCAAGTGATTTCTGCTTTAGAAATTGAGCAAATTGATGTTGCAATCAATACGATCACAATTCCAAGTTTTCGATTATATGGGTTGATTTTAAGTCTGCCTTATTTGCCCAGTTATGCACAATTTTTGACGTTAAAAAACTCTTCCATTGAAAAAACTGCAGATATTCCAGGTAAGATTATTGGCGTACGTTTGGGTGCATTTCAAGCCAATATTGACTCGGATATGTATATCAAACATATGTTTACCGAACCGCCCAAAATCAAAGGCTATTATACGCTTTCTGAGCTTTTTGCAGCATTAACCGACAAGGAGGTTGATGTCGTTTTTGCCAACAAATATGCAATGAACTATTGGTATAATACCAATCAAGGCCTCTATAAATATATTGGTGATCCCACCTATCTTGGGAATGGTTATGGCATTATGTCTCTCGTAAAAAATCAAGCAATGATGTCCAATATCAATGGTGCTATTAAAAAAATGATGGATGATGGCACTTATGCTAGAATCTACAAACGCTATTTTGTCAATTTTAAATGATCATGCGATGCGCATGCGCCTACAACCGAGCGCATTGCCATTGTGCAATGCTTTTGAGCGAGTATGAAAACAGGCCTTTTACTGATTAATCTGGGTACGCCAGATGCGCCAGATTTCCGAAGCGTATGGCGATATTTACGCAGTTTTTTAATGGATAAACGAGTGATTACGCTGCCTGCGTCGCTGCGTTTTCTTTTACTCTATGGTGTGATTTTACCTTTTCGACTTGCAAAAACTCAAAAAGCCTATCAAGCCATTTGGACAAAACGTGGCTCTCCTTTGCGTTGGCATGGTGAAGAGCTTTGCCATAAATTGCAACAGAGTTTAGGTGATACGTATCAAGTTGCCTTGGCGATGCGTTATGGTAATCCCAGCATTGATTTGGCGTTGACCACTTTAAAAAATTGTGAGCGTCTGGTGATTTTGCCTCTGTATCCTCAATATTCTTCAGCTGCAACTGGCTCAAGTTTGGAAGCAGTTTTGCAACGATTAGCGTGCCAACCCGTGATCCCTGAATTGAAGGTGATTCGTCAGTTTTATAACCACCCGGCTTTCATTCAAGCACAAGCCCAATGTATTGCGCCGTATCTTGCAGAGCATGACATGGTGATTTTTTCGTATCATGGCTTACCTCAGCATCACCTTCAACCCACGGGGTGTCAAACACCGTGTGTCCGTGATTGTACCTTGGAGTCTCGCTTACTATCCTATCCCAATTGTTATCGTGCGCAATGTTATCAAACATCGATGTTGCTGGCGCAAGCATTACACCTTACCCTGGCACAGTACACGACTGTTTTTCAATCAAGATTAGGGCGAACGCCCTGGATTCAACCTTATATGGAGACACAACTGCAACAACTGGCTGTACAGGGCGTCAAACGTATTACGATAGCATGTCCCTCTTTTGTAGCGGATTGTTTGGAAACATTAGAAGAAATAGGCATTCGGATGCAAGAGTTTTGGCATATTTTGGGTGGGGAACGCTTGACCGTTGTACCTTGTCTCAATGCACATGATGCATGGTGCGAAGCGATTATTGCGTTGTCATCGTCAGATCATAGAAAATGGTTATAATCCTAGCCAACGAATGAAGCGGTGCGTCGTTTTCAGTGATAACGATGAATGATCAGAAAAATGGACCGTATAGTGCGTGCTGTCGGTAGGAGTAAGGGTATTGCTGGGTTGAACTTCTGTAATTTTTCCTAAATTTATTTTATACATTTCAGTCGCATAATATCCACGAACCATTTTAATTTCAGGTAAAACAAAGTAGATGTCTTGGAATGTGGTACTGGTTTTGGGATTGACTCCTAAGAGATGATCGAGTTCGGTTTTTGAAAGTGCAATGTACTCTTGATCTTCAATTTGACGACGTAACATGCGATTGAGTGGTGCTTTGGTTTGAAACGTGAGAGTATATTTTTCGGCAGGCATGACTAAAATCGCTTCTGTTTCTTGATACTTGTGCTTTTTTTGGACTTGCGCCAGTAACACATCGTCTTGGTTTTCTGAGTTAGTGGCGGTTGCATCGATTGCGTGATAATCATTTTTGATCAAAAATTCGTTAGGGTTACGGTGCAAGAAGCGTGATTTTGTAAACCATTCTGAGCTGGGGTAGTAGATCACAAATAGTGATTTGTCTTTGATGGTGTTGATAATGGGCGTAGTAAATTGATCAGGCACAGCCGGACATCCCCAGCTACGGCCAGCTCGGCCATATTTTTGGATGAAGGCTTCTTCGACATACCAACCGCCATGCATGACGATAGCGCGTGATTCAGCATTATCATTAAACCCTTGATCGAGCCCATTTAATTTGAGCGAAAGCCCATGCCGTCCATAATAGGGGCCTTCAGTGCGATATACACCAATTGAACTGGCTTTGCTGTCAAAATGATTAGAAAAAAAAACCGTGTTTAAGTTTCCCGATTTTATCCCGTGCGAAACATAGGTATGAAATAATACCCGGTGGGCCAGTAAATCGAAGACCCAAAGGCGCTTTTGGTTTGCTGGGATGGAGTAGTCAATTAACGTGAGGATATGATTATGCTCAATTTGATTGGCCGTCGCATAATTTAAAATGGATTCTAAGATCTCGAGCACCTGAGGATTGAGATCAAATCCCTGCTGGAATAACCAAGCGCCGAAATGTTTAGAAGAGACGTCTGAAAATGCAACAGATGGCGACTCTTCTGGTTGGTGGATGAGCGTTTGCGCTCCCGGAGTGGGGCTCGACGCTTTCTGTTCAACCACAGGAGCAGATGATTTATGAGGAATAGGTATGCTGTTCAGCACTAAGCCAATTGCAAAGATAAAGAGGACAACCATGATAAATCGAAACCACATACTGCGGTCCTTATGAAAGGAACTGATATGATATGAATATAGTACATAAGAGGAGACAATTCTATACGGCTTGAAGGATCTCCACTTGTATATTCGTAGGCTGGGCCTTGGCCCAGCAAAGTATCGTTGTTGGGCCAAGGCCCAACCTACAATAGGTCATCAATAAATCAAAATGGGATGTCGTCATCCAATTCTTCGAAAATTTCTTGTGCAGGCGCATTCGTACTTTGCGTGGTCTGTGGTCGACTCGCTTGGGTTGGTTGATATGCGGGCTGTGCCGAGGATGCGTCTTGTGTTGATGGTCCGCCTTTACCATCGAGCATTTGAATATCTGCTGCGACAATTTCGGTGGTGTATCGATCTTGGCCTTGTTGGTCTTGCCATTTACGCGTTCGCAAACTGCCTTCTACATAAAGTTTGCTGCCTTTTCGGACATATTCACCTGCAATTTCCCCCAAACGATTGAAACACACGACACGGTGCCACTCGGTCCGTTCTTGTTTTTCACCCGTTTGTTTGTCTTTCCAGGCCTCAGTCGTTGCCAAAGAGAGTGTTGCGACGGCATTGCCATTCGGCATATAACGAATTTCTGGATCGCCGCCGATGTGACCGATTAAAATAACTTTGTTTATCCCTCTTGCCATAGTTTCTCCATATTGCGATAGGTTAGAACCATAAAGTATACCTAGGGCCTGTTGACAATTCTACACTCTTGGACAAAAAGCGTTGATTTAAATCAGAGTTTTTTGTAAGTCCGTAAATTTAATTGTGAGGCCTAATGTCATTAGCAGTAAAATATCATATTATTGCAGCATCATGGCTTTAAGAGAAACCGTATGTCTAGTAATCCATCAGAAATCACTGACCAGGGTAATCATGCAATCCCGAGCTGCTATGACAGTGATAACAGTGATTCGGTAAAATCCGATGACACGGGTGATGATGGGCGCGTTGCTTATAGCGGAGTACTTATGTTAAAGGAACGAGAGATTCCTCATTCTTTACTCGAAGTACCGAGTGATGTTATAGCATGGGCTAATGCAAAAGAAATATGGCACTATTTAGGTCAGGGTTCCTATAATTGCGCGACTTACACACAATCTCCCTATCCGTTAAGAGATGGGCACTATTATCCTTTAGTGAAAAAAGAAAGCTTCCCTCGTGAAGAGGTGTATATCTATCATACG
>CAZBSX010000148.1:0-4760 GCA_964494305.1 uncultured Legionella sp.
CCATTCAGGCTGGCGTGCGAGAAATCGCTATCTTTACAGCCGCGAGTGAATCATTCAATCAACGGAATATCAATTGCTCCATTGCCGAAAGCATCGCACGCTTTGAACCCGTCATGCACCTAGCAAAAACTCATCAGATTTGGGTGCGTGCCTATATTTCCTGCGCATTAGGGTGTCCATATGAAGGAGAAATTCTGCCGAGCCAAGTTGCAAAAGTCGCACAACAATTAATGGCATTGGGTATAGACGAAATTGATTTGGGTGACACCATTGGCGTCGGCACCCCCAAACAAACCCAAAATCTCATTGATACACTTCGAACTGATATCCCTCTTGAACGCTTGGCCATGCATTTTCATGATACCTATGGCCAAGCAATCGCCAATATTCATCAAGCGTTACAAAGCGGCATTCGTCGCTTTGATAGCGCCGTTGCAGGCCTAGGTGGCTGCCCATATGCACGTGGCGCTAGTGGCAATGTGGCCACTGAAGATGTGCTATATCTCATGCACGGCTTGGGTATCCATACGGGCATCGATATCTTCAAGATCGCTGCAGCTGGCGATATGATTTGCCAAATCCTCGGTCGCAAGAATCAATCGAAAGTGGCCAATGCGTTGTTAGCCAATCCATAGCACTTTGAGTGCATTAACAAACAGAATGTTTACTATTGACTCAATACTAGTATAATAACGACCAATTGTGTTGCAGCGGAATTATCAAAAGGCGATGAAGATGACAACAAAAGCAGAAGTACAAACAATCTTTGATGTATTAGTGTCCGCGTTAAGATTAGTCCCAGAAAACCACATACGCTATCCAGAGCAAGACGCTTGTTTGAATGCGTATTTGGCCGACATTACAAGGCAATTACCACCTGCGTTGTATGACAAAGAATTTTTTACTCAAATTTTTCGCACGGCATTTCAGACACGCTACTCCCAAAATTATATGAGATTTTATATCGTACCGAGGGAATATAACCCAACCAATCGTCTTGATCTCGACGTAGCTAGGTCTACGTTTCATGTCAATTTAGATAAACTAGCTCAGAAGCTACGCAATCAATACGACCTCCCCTCTTCTGATGTATTATTGGTCGCATACCACCGGAGAAAATCAACCGCTGGTTCGAAGAGACTGGAAAGTTACATCAATACCCCTTTGCGGCCCTATTACCAGAATACACCTGATTTACTCTTAGGCGTGTTATACGCTATTTTAAAGATGATTTTTTCATGCCTATTGATTCTTGCTGCTCTAGTAACCCTTGCTGTACTGCCACTAATCATAACGGCTGCTCCACCAGCTATTCCAGCCTGGGTTCCTGTTGCTATGTTTCTATTGGGCAGCATAGGTTGCATGGGCGCGGGAATATGTGCTTGTTGTCTCTTTACTAAGTCAGTAGCATCCTTAACAAGCTCTTATTCTGATACGTTCGATAATCATATTAAAACAAATGTGGACCTGCCCCCGGCAGAAGAAGAAACCGACCAAGATATCGAACAGATATTTACACAGTACGGATTCAGATAAGATCTCAATCACGCGGAAATCTACTTCCTGCACCCAACGGTGAACCAAAAACATTGAAGACATGTTTACGCGTTGTAGTGGTCTGCCAAAAACACTATAATGCACCGATTGAAATCTCTAGGATGCACTCATGTCAATTCATCATTCTAAAACACTGGTGAGTGATGACTTTGAAGCGATGAATCGCTTGATTGTCGAGAAAATTCAAGCGCAAAATAATAATTTAATTGATAATTTAGCCAATCACATTATTCAAAGCGGCGGTAAACGCCTGCGTCCATTACTGGTTTTACTCTCTAGCCAAGCCTGTCATTATCAAGGCCAAAACCATATTCTCTTAGCGGCTATGATTGAATTTTTTCATACAGCAACACTCCTGCATGATGATGTCGTAGACGAATCCACCTTACGGCGAGGTCAACAAACTGCGCATGGTATTTGGGGGTCAAAAGCCAGTATTTTAGTCGGTGATTATTTACTTACCCTCTATATGCAATTGATGACCACAGTAGGCGACTTACCCATTATGGATTTACTCACCGACATTGCCAATCAAATTGCATGTGGTGAAATCAAACAATTATCGAATCGACATAATGACAACCCAGATATCGATGATTATTATGCTGTCATTCGTGCAAAAACCTCCCTCCTCTTTGCGGCATCCACGGCGATTGGTGCCATGATTGCCAAAGCCGACCCTGTCATTATTCAAGGGTTATATGCGTATGGATTACATTTGGGCAATGCATTTCAACTCATTGATGATGCGTTGGATTATTGTTCAGACGCCCAAACCATCGGTAAAAATATTGGCGACGATTTGGCAGATGGTAAAGCAACCTTACCCTTATTGTATGCATTACAACATGGCACACCACCCCAACAACAGAAAATTCGCACGAGTTTGGCTGAAGGCACCCTAAACCATCTCCCAGCTATTCTCGAAGCGATTGCAGATACTGATGCGATTACGTACACCAAGAATATTGCACGACAAGAAATGGAGCAGGCACTTAGTGCTTTGGTGGTATTGCCAGAATCTACTTATAAAGACGCGCTGATGGATATTGCACGCTATGCGATTGAACGAAATCATTAGTAGGTTCGTAGATACTGAAGCAATGAGGCCAGAATCAGCCTCATTGCCGCTAGATGGATGATTAACGAACGAGATCTTTCTGAATTGCTTCAGCTCGGTGCAAATGATGCTCGATATGGTGACGAACTTCTTTGAGCACATGCGTTAATTTTGTATTGGTAGACTTCGCAATAGCATCATCAATCAATTGGATTGCAGATTTATGATCTTGAATTGCATCTGCAATATACGCTTGATCAAACGCTGCACCGCTCAATGTTTCTAAGCGCACCAATTCAAGTTTGCCATGATTCGCAAGATTGGTTGCAGTAAAGCTTGTAACCGGCATAATACCGTGTTTATGACTGAAATGTTCGAGTCTATGCAAACATTTGGTATGCGCTGCATGCACGTATTCTGCATAATGTTTTACTTTGATATTTTGAGCTCTTTTCATCGCTACTTTGGCTGCAGCAATTTCAGCTTTATCGATCGTCATTAAATCGTTGACGATTTCGCCATTGACTTGAGCACCAGCGTGCTCCATACCCATAGGGAATATGGGACTAGCAGGCGAATTCCAATTACATCCTGTTAATAAGGCAAACACGACAGGTACAGCACCAAATAGTGGTCTTGCTTTCATTTTCTCTCCTTAGAATAATCAAACATTGATACCGACGCTTAATTACTATAGTAGGGATTGACCGATTTTACAATATGTTCAAGGTTAACCTGAGGTTATCGGCGTGCCTCTTACACATTGAACAGAAAATGCATCACATCACCATCTCGCACAATATACGTTTTTCCTTCTAAGCGTAATTTGCCCGCTTCTTTAGCGCCTTGCTCACCTTTATAAGCAACAAAATCATCATACGCAACGACTTCGGCGCGGATAAAGCCTTTTTCGAAATCAGTATGGATAACGCCAGCCGCTTGGGGTGCCGTCGCGCCACATGGAATAGTCCATGCACGGACCTCTTTTTCACCTGCCGTAAAATACGTCTGTAATCCCAATAGCTCATAACCAGCACGAATGACACGGTGCAATCCCGGTTCAGTCAAGCCTAAATCAGCCATAAACTCAGCACGATCTTCGGGATCTAACTCGACCAATTCAGCTTCAGTTGCCGCACACAAAGGTACAACTTTAGCGTGCTCTTGTGCTGCCAGAGCAACAACCTTATCTAGGAGAGGGTTGGTTGTATACCCTTCATCAGCAACATTCGCAATATATAGGACTGGTTTCGCAGTCAACAAAAATAAACGCTGTACTACGGCACGTTCCTCAGGCTCCAGTGGCAACGTACGTGCTGGCAATCCTTGATCCAATTGTTGTTTGATTTTTTGTAAGGTTTGCAATTCAAATTGGGCATCTTTATTCCCAGTCTTGCCTAATTTATTCGCTTTTAATATCGCTTTCTCAACTGTTTCCATGTCCGCTAAAGCCAATTCGGTATTGATCACTTCAATATCATGAATCGGATCAACGCGTCCCGCCACATGGATCACATCATCATGTTCAAAACACCGTACTACATGTGCAATTGCATCCGTTTCGCGAATATTGGCTAAAAATTGATTCCCCAGTCCTTCTCCACTCGCAGCCCCTTTCACCAAACCAGCAATATCTACAAATTGCATCACTGCGGATAGGATACGCTGCGGATTCACAATCGCAGCCAAAGCCTGCAACCGAGGATCGGGAATCGATACCACGCCAACGTTTGGCTCAATGGTGCAAAAAGGATAATTTGCTGCTTCAATCCCAGCTTGCGTCAAAGCATTAAATAACGTTGATTTTCCCACATTGGGTAAACCCACGATGCCGCATTGAAACCCCATGTTACTCTCCTGCTGTACCGGTATTGAGTTGATTCATAGCTCGAGTAAGATTACCCGCTACAATCAATGGAATCACTGCCAACGCACGTGCAATGGCAGCGCAAATTTTTTCTTTATCCGCACTAGACGGTTTCGTCAAAACATAATCTGTTACCAAATCTCGATGCCCAGGATGACCAATTCCAATCCGCAGACGATGAAATTCGCGTGTATTAAGCTGCTGGATCACATCACGCAGTCCATTATGACCACCGTGTCCGCCGCCGGTTTTCAAGCGCACATCCCCAACCGCCAA
>CAZBSX010000149.1:0-4742 GCA_964494305.1 uncultured Legionella sp.
GCCACGATAGACATTATGGGTAAGGTGATCAATGAGCAACAGTTGTGAATCCAATGCAGACGTATGCTGATGTGTTGTCCATTCGCCAGCAAAGGGGAGGTCTTCACCTTCGACAAAATAAATTACGGATTGTCCGATGCCTTCGATTGCAAGCAATTGATGACAAGGTTGGCACGGATCGACAAATGCTTTGGCGCCGTGTTGTAACGCATAATGATAAGCCACTTCAGCATTTTTAACTCGAAACCCCATAGCGCAGGCGCCTGCACCATGGATACGTGCGTGTTCTGCGGCTTGTGAATCCGGCATCGCATTGATAATGAAGCGGATATGACCTTGTTGATACAGGTAAACAGGCGCTGATTGGTGCGTGGCTGTATGGACAAAGCCCATTTTTGTAAATTGATCACGCAGCACTTGATCATGAGGTGCAGAAAATTCCAGGAATGCAAAGCCATCTAAGCCACAAGGATTATCATATTTTTCCATTGACGTGACCTTCTCTAGGTTGAATTAAAAATAAGCCATCCGCGATTGCTAATAAACTAATATCTACCCGTTCGTCGTGTTGGATGAACGTGTTCAAACGCCGAATTTCCCGAGTTTGAGCGTTATTGATCGTCGCATCAATGACATCACCCTCCCAAAATACATTATCTACTGCAATCAGTCCATGGGGTTGAATGAATTGCAACGCATATTCGTAATAGGCCAGATAATTTGTTTTATCCGCATCGATATAGATAAAATCAAAAGATTGCGCCATACCTTGTTCCAACAGGGTTTGCAAGGTAGTGAGTGCCGGTCCGATCCGCAATTCAATTTTGTGATCTTGTTGTGCCTGTTGCCAATAAGGTAAAGCAATACTGGTCCAAGTTGGATTTCGATCGCAGGTAATGACTTGTCCGTCTTCCGGGAGTGCAAGTGCCATAGCGAGTGTGGTGTAGCCCATAAATGTGCCTAGCTCCAAGACTCGTTTGGCGCGTATCAATCGTAAGATCATTTGGATGAACTGCGCTTGTTCAGGTGCGGTTTGCATCATAAAAAGAGGGTGGGTCGCATGATCGTCGCGTAGCGCACGCAAGACAGGATGCTCGCGCAAGGAAATCTGGAGCATGTACTCATAGAGTTGGGGCGATAAATTTAGATGCTTCATGGTGTTCCCTGTAAGATCTCCTCAGCCATTGTATCGGCGATTTGACTGGTGGGTTGGTTTTCTTGTTGAGAGCGAGTAAAAATCTGAGTTAACGACGTGCCAATCCGTGCTAAATTATTTTCAACCTGATCTTCAGGTGTATGGAAATATTTACCGCACGCAAAAATAACACCACCCGAATTAATGACATAATCTGGTGCGTATAAAATCCCTTTATCATGCAGTGTTTGGCCATGCAAATGATGGGCTAATTGGTTATTGGCAGCACCAGCAACAATCTTGGTTTGCAATTGCGGAATGGTGACATCATTAACGATGGCACCTAAGGCACATGGCGAGAATACATCACAGGGTACTTTATGGATCTCAGCGCTGGGTACGGCTTGTGCTCCAAATTCATCCACTACGCGCTGGACCAGCTTCGGATTAATATCAGCAACAATTAACTTGGCCCCGAGTTGATGTAAATGCTGAGACAGGAGATACCCAACATGACCTAATCCTTGAATTGCAATGACCATGCCAGCGAGATTGTTACGGCCAGTTTGAAAGGCAATAGCAGCTTGGATACCATGTAAAATACCTAGTGACGTGGCACGTGCTGGGTCGCCGTCATCTTTGGCCAGGCTTGCAACAAATGGCGTATGTTGCGCAATAATATCCATATCACTTAATTCAGTGCCGCTATCTAGCGCTGTAATATATTCCCCATCTAAATCCTGAACAAATTGACCAAACGCATGAAAATAGGCGTCGCGGTTAAAGGGGGTTTTAGGTTTGAGGACCACAGCTTTGCCACCGCCAAGGGGTAAGCCAGCCAACGCAGATTTGAAACTCATGCCGCGCGCTAAGCGCATCGCATCAAAGAGGGCGGCGGTGGTATTGGCATATTCAATAAATCGGCAACCACCCAGAGCTGGTCCGAGTTTGGTATTGTGAATAGCAATGATTGCACGCATTCCAGACTCTGGGTCGACGCGACAATGAATATCTCCGAATTGGTGATCAAGCGCATAATCTAAAAAATCATTATCTAGAGAAAGTTGTTGACTGTGCATAATCACCCCCGAAAGTCAGATCTCAATTTGCTGTAAGTTCTGTCCATATGTTAATGTTCTAGGTAAACTTTATCATATCCTATCATTGAAGGGGAAAACATTGAAACGACTTATCGGAGGTATTCTGGGCGTGATGTGTACGTATGCGGTCAATGCAGATGTGATCCCAGCACCGCTTGCTTTAGACAAAATAAATTTTCAATTGTCTTCAAAACTTTGGGTCAGTACCCAAGCAGCCTTGCTTTCGGTGAGTGTCAATGCCAGTTTGAATTCGTCAGATGTGGTCAAAGCACGGGGTGATATGTTAGAAAAATTAGCGAAAATTGCGCCAGGAGATTGGCATATTATTCAATTTGATCGCTTTCAAGATAATTCTGGATTAGAAAAATTGGCAGTAACAGCTCAGGCAAGAATCAATCAAAATCAACTTGCTCATCTCTATGACAAAGCTAAGGCAGTGTCCAAACCCGGTGAAATCTACCAAATTACAGGGATTGAGTTTAAGCCAGATCTAGTTGAAATTCAAAAAGCCAAAGCCGTATTACGCCAAACCTTAAATCAGCAGATTCAGCAAGAATTAGCGCGATTGAACCAAACCTATACCGAGCAACATTTTACGGTGAGCGCCATTGAGTATCAAGATGAGCGTGGACCTGGACCCATGCAAGAGCAACCCATGTTGATGGCTACAGGGACTCGTACGCAACATCCTGGGCCTGCCTCGTTAGCGGTGAGTAACGAATTGGTAATGACCGCTGTAGTGGAGGCAGGTTCGGTGCGCAAATGAGTCATGATAGCTTATTGCATATGGGGCCTATCATTGGCCATCGTGGTGTTGCGGCATTGGCGCCGGAAAACACGTTGGAAAGTTTCGCGTTGGCGCATCACTATGGTTTGAAGTCGGTCGAATTCGATGTTGTATTGAGTGCGGATGGAGAAGCCTTTGTATTTCATGATTTGACGCTGAATCGAACCACGAATGGCCAAGGTGATATTGGCTTAGTTTCAGCAGAATACTTAAAAACTTTAGATGCAGGCTCTTGGTTTTCTAGTCAATTTAAGGGGGCCAAGATCCCCACTTTACGTGAAACCTTGCTTTGGCTGCGGGCGCACAATATGTCAGCCAATATCGAAATCAAACCTTTTCCGGGTTCGACCCCTGAGACTGTCCACACTGTATTAGATCAATTAGATGAATTATGGCCCACAGAAAAGCCGTTGCCGTTGATTTCGAGTTTTGAGAGTGATGTTTTGCACTTGTGTCGTAAACTCCATCCGCATTTACCTTTGGGGTATTTATTAGACAAATGGCACCCGGAGGAATTGGATTTTGCCGAATCGCTCAATTGTGTTTCAATGAACCTGAATCATCTGATTGCCAGTCCATTGCGGATTCAGACTTTGAAGCAACGCGGCTTTTGGGTGTATGTGTATACAGTCAATCATCAATTTTTGATTTCACGGTATTTTGGGTGGGGTGTGGACGGAGTGTTTAGTGATTATCCCACATGGAAAATCAGATAAGTTGTAGGACAATGAAAGGAGTTGACATGGATGTTCTAGTGATTCTCGTTGTCGCCATTTTTTGGGGATTAACCTTAGGGTTGGTCCATGGACTGGGGCGCTTAATGGGGAAAGCAATATGATGTATTGGTTCTGTGGTGGTATTGCATTAGGCCTCATTGGGTATTTGTTCTTGGTATTACTCAAGCCGGAATACTTTTAATGCTAACACTGAATGCCTGGTTGCAAATTGGGTGTTATATCGTAATCATTTTAGGGTTGGCCAAACCGCTCGGTTGGTATATCGCGCAAATTTATTTAGGCGATTATCCGCGTTATATCCGATTTTTATGTCCAGTTGAACGTGCAATCTATCGATTATGTAAAATTGATACCGGTCATGCAATGGCTTGGACACAATACGCGTATGCCTTACTCCTGCTGAATGGACTCAGTGTGTTAGGAGTATATGCGATACAACGATTGCAATATTATTTGCCTTGGAATCCCCAGCATTTATCGGCGCCAGACGTATGGGTCGCATTCAATACAGCAGTGAGTTATGTGACCAATACCAATTGGCAAGCTTACGCGGGAGAAACCACTCTGAGTTATGGGACGCAAATGCTTGCCCTAACGAGTCAAAATTTCCTTTCTGCAGCTACGGGAATGGCTTTATTAATCGCTTTAATTCGAGGGTTAATTGCCAACAAAGGCCGCTATTTAGGTAATTATTGGGTCGACATGGTACGCGGCGTATTGTATGTATTACTCCCACTCGCATGTTTACTCGCAGTAGCACTAATCTCTCAAGGTGTGATTCAAAATTTAAAACCCAATCAACTGATTCACAGTTTACAAGCGACCACGCATCCGGGAAGCGCAGCTCAGCAGAACATTCCTATGGGACCTGTGGCGTCACAAATTGCGATCAAGCAATTGGGATCCAATGGTGGCGGTTTTTTCAATGCCAATAGCGCGCATCCATTTGAAAACCCAAATCCTTTCAGTAATTTTTTAGAACT
>CAZBSX010000150.1:0-4734 GCA_964494305.1 uncultured Legionella sp.
GAAGACGTTGCATCGAATGATTTCAATGAGTATCGGCTTTGGCAGCAGTTTTTATGGACAATACCGAGCGCCTCTGTGGCGTTGAAAAGCCGCTTAGAAGAGCGCTACTCCTTTGAGAACGCACCTTGGGCCATTCGGTTTCGCGAACGAGGGTATTGGTCAACGCCATTGACCGAGACCTATTCTCTGTTGCTAAGTGATGAAGCATTCATCAATGTAAAGTCCACACCGTGGGTTCCGACCAAAACCTTCGATCAAAACCGGGCTTTTATTGGCATCCTCAAACAATTAACCCCCACGACCAGCTTGAGTGTCAGTTATATGAATCAATATATTTTTAGAAATCCCCCAGAAAATAACCACGCGATTGTATTGAACATTTATATCGACATGGGGGCACATATTAGCCATACAGGATCGGAGGCGTAATCAGACTAGGAAGACAAAATGCGCATCAAGTTTTTATAATCTTCCGCGAAATCGCCAGCCTCTAAAACCAATTCTTTGACTTTACGACATGCATGAATGACGGTGGTATGATCACGTCCACCGAAATGATCACCAATCTCAGGCAAGCTGTGGTTCGTCAATTCTTTCGCCAACGCCATTGCCATTTGGCGAGGACGAGCGATAGACCGGCTACGACGTTTCGAGAGTAAATCAGCCACTTTCACTTTGTAATAGTCAGCCACAGTTTTTTGAATATTTTCAATCGTCACCAATTTATCTTGCAATGCCAAGAGATCGCGCAGCGCATCATTCACGAATTCGATAGTAATCGGTTTGCCCGTAAAATGTGCGTTCGCGATCACGCGACGTAATGCGCCCTCTAGCTCTCGCACATTAGAGCGGATCCGTTTCGCAATAAAAAACGCCACTTCGTACGGCAAAATAATATTCGATTGCTCAGCTTTAGAGATCAAGATAGCCACTCGAGTTTCTAATTCGGGAGGCTCCACTGCAACCGTTAATCCCCAACCAAAACGCGACTTTAATCGCTCTTCCACACCCTCAATTTCTTTGGGATAGCGATCACTGGTCAGAATAATTTGTTGTTGTCCTTCCAATAAAGCATTAAACGTATGAAAAAATTCTTCTTGCGATCGATCTTTCCCAGCAAAAAATTGGATATCATCGATCAATAACGCATTTAACGAGCGATAAAAGCGCTTGAATTCATTAATAGCGTTGGTTTGCAGTGCCTTCACCATATCCGCAACAAAACGCTCTGAATGTAAATACAGTACTTTTGCATCAGGATTATTTTTAATAATCGCGTTGCCAATCGCATGCATCAAATGCGTTTTACCCAAACCCACGCCACCGTAAATAAATAATGGGTTATAGGCATCGCCAGGGCGTTCCGCCACTTGTAACGATGCCGCACGCGCCAATTGGTTGGAATTACCCTCTACAAAACTATCAAAAACGAATTTTTTATTTAAAGAATGGTTATGATGCGTATTGGTCACCGTTTTTGTGACCGACACTACGGGTGCACCCGTTCCGGGCGCAGCGCTTGCGGATTGATCACCGGAGGGCAACAGGGCTTTGGTCCCAACTTCAATGCTCACTTGCGTAATCGTATCTGGAAAAAGCTGCCGCACCAATTCATTGATGCGTTGATTAAAATGAGTTTTAACCCAGTCGACAACAAACCGATTGGGTGCCAGGAGTACGAGAGTCGAATCTTGTGTTTCCGCTTGTAAGGGACGCAGCCAGGTATTAAATTGTTGCGCCGGATATTCTTCTTGTAACAAACTCAAACATTTTTGCCAAATACTCGCGGACACGTACCACTCCAAACAAACTCCAGTAAATGATTATAACCAAACAAGTTCTTGTTGCCAAACTCTCATCTTTTGTGAAAAAATCATCACATCATTTCTTATTCAAGAAAAATCATGTTAATTGATCGCGCTGGCTATCGATTGAACGTTGGTATTATTTTGATCAACGAGTCAAATCGGGTATTTTGGGGGAAGCGCTATGGACATGATGCCTGGCAGTTTCCACAGGGGGGTCTTGCCCCCGGTGAAACACCGAAGGATGCGCTATTTCGAGAATTGCGAGAAGAGATCGGCCTCGAACGCGATGATGTCGAAATCTTAGGGGTCACCAAACGTTGGTTAAAATACCGCTTACCCAAACAATATTTACGTCATGGGACAGAACCTTTGGTCGTTGGACAAAAACAAAAATGGTTCCTACTGAAGCTCATCGTCAATGAACAAAAACTTCGTTTAGATCTCAGTAATTCACCAGAATTTGATAGCTGGCGCTGGATTGATTACAAAGAACCCCAAGATTTGGTGATCTTTTTTAAAAAACAAGTCTACGTTCAGGCATTAAAAGAGTTAGAATATCTCTTGAAAAAACGACGCGCCTCTCCAGGAATGCGCCGCAAAAGAGGTCCTTATGGTGGGCATAAAAACTGATGCTTAAAATACTCAAACGCATCGTACAAGACGTTACAACCGCGCCTCATCTGCTCGCCGCTCTCAATACATTAGTTGAATGTGTGAGTTCGGCAATTTACGCCGACGCCATTTCGGTGTTTTTAATCGACGATAAAAATCGTGAATATGTTTTGATTGCCACTAAAGGTCTTAATAAAGACGCAGAATCGATGGTACGGATTTCAATCGATCGCGGGATCATTGGTCAAGTGGGGCGCCGTGAAGAGCCCATCAATCTGGATGATGCCAGTGATCATCCAGATTTTTATTACAACCCGCTCCTCAAAGAAGAGCATTTGCATGCTTTTCTAGGTGTCCCCATCATTCAACATCGCAAACTATATGGCGTCCTAATCGCGCAACAAACTGCGCAACGCTGCTTTGATGATGCTGAAGAAGCTTTTTTGATCACCTTAGCCGCGCAATTAGGCGGGATGATCGCCCATGCAGAAGCCACAGGTGAATTGGCACAATTGACGGAACCGCCCACACCGGGACTTCCCAAAACAGAGCATACCCCTATCGCACTCAAAGGCATTGGTACCGTGCCCGGTGTCGCGATCGGTACTGCTGTGGTGATTTATCCTCCTGCAGATATTGACGCGGTGCCTCGCCATTTTATCGAAGATGTCGAGCATGAGGTGGCGCTTTTCTTGCAAGCATTACAAGCTGCCCGCGATAATATGCATCGCTTAAGTCGCCGCATGAAATCCAGCGTCGCCGATGAAGAACATGCGTTATTTGATGTTTATTTGCGGATTTTGGACCATGACAACTTAGGCGCTGAAGTCATCCACGAAATTCAAAGCGAACATTTGGGCGCGCAAGCCGCATTGGCTGCCGTCATCAAAAAACATATTCAGCAATTTGAAAATATGAATGACGACTATTTACGCGAGCGCGCTTCGGATTTTCGCGATATTGGTCGTCGGGTTTTGGCAGAGCTTCAATCGTCACAACAAGAAGAAATTGACTATCCGCGCCGCACAATCTTGGTCGGAGATGAAATTTCTGCTGCAACACTCGCCGAGGTTCCAGAAGGACAATTAGCCGGGATTGTCTCCACCTATGGCTCCAACAACTCCCATATGGCCATTTTGGCACGATCCATGTGCATTCCAACCGTCATGGCCGTTCGTGGCTTACAGCTGGATCAATTGGCGCGACGAGCCATCATTGTCGATGGGGATAATGGCGAGATTTTTATTTCTCCCACCAAAATGTTGTTGGCAGAATACAAAGACTTGATTCAAAAAGAAGATGCGTTGAATCAAAGCTTGGTGAGTTTGCGAGACAAACCTGCAGAAACGCGGGACCACTATCGTATTGGCTTGCAGGTCAACACAGGGCTGGCGCTTGATTCAGGGCTATCCATGAGTGTTGGCGCAGAAGGCGTCGGACTCTATCGCTCCGAAGTCCCGTTCATGAGCCGCGATCGCTTTCCATCTGAAGATGAACAATACATTATTTACCGCCAAACGCTGAAAGCATTTGCACCACGCCCAGTGACGATGCGCACGCTCGATATTGGGGGAGACAAAGTCTTATCGTATTTTCCAATTGAAGAAACCAACCCCTATTTAGGCTGGCGGGGTATCCGCGTGACACTCGATCACCCCGATCTTTTTTTATTACAGATCCGCGCAATGCTACGCGCCAATGAAGAGCTCAACAATTTACGAATCATGCTCCCCATGATCACCACTCTCAGCGAAGTGGATGAAGCGGCGTATTTAATCAATCAAGCCTATGCAGAATTATTAGAAGAGGGCTGCCAAATTGAAAAACCTGCCCTCGGCGTGATGATTGAAGTCCCTGCAGCAGCTTGTCAGGCAAAGGAGTTGGCCAAACGAGTCGATTTCTTATCGGTAGGGACCAATGATTTGACCCAATATTTATTAGCGATTGATCGCAATAACACCCGCGTTGCTGGACTCTATGATTCATTGCATCCTGCGATGCTGCGCACGTTGATGAAAATCATCGAAGGCGGCCATGCCGCTGGCGCCAAAATCAGCGTATGTGGTGAAATGGCATCGGATCCGGTAGCCGCCATCTTATTGCTGGCGATGGGATTTGATACATTGAGCATGAATTCAGCCAGCATCCCTCGGATCAAGTGGGTGATTCGTAACTTCTCACTCACCCAAGCACGAAAAATTCTAGCCGATGTTTTGGAGTTGGAGCATCCGACCGAAATTCGGCTGCACGTACAAAAGCACCTTGAAGAACAAGGCCTGGGCCGCATGCGCTTTCTCGGCCAGGTCCAACCCCA
>CAZBSX010000151.1:0-4704 GCA_964494305.1 uncultured Legionella sp.
ATTCCGCAATATCTTCAGCTTTGTTGGCAATTCGATCTTGTGTCGCAAGCAATTCTAAGAGATCCGAACGCGCAACAGGCAAAAACAACCCGGTGGGAAGATGTAAGCGTAAATCGCGTTTAATCACATCGGCTTCTTTCTCCAAAAGAACAATCTTATTTTGAATGGTTTTTGCCAGGTCCCAATCATCGTTAATCACCGCTTCAAAAAATGGCAATAATTGCTTGGCACATAGGTAGGTTTTATACATATGCTGTTCAATTGGCCGAATAGGTGACGGGCCAAACATGTTGAAAATATTACTCATCACGATGATTACCCCTAGTTGTGGTGGCTCAATTATACCGAAACTATCCGCCAAATGTAATCGTATAAAGTGCTAATCCTGGAGATTGTGCTTGAATTTCTAAATACCCGTCCTGAATTTGAGTCAATTCCACACTGCGATATAGCCTATGATCTTGGACACGTAACGATTTTTGCCAAACCAAAGGACCAGAGCGCGTATGCCTAAATCGCAATAACACAGAGAGCGGAGATCGCGTTTCCGAACCCATAACCAGGTAAACACTGCGAGCACTAAAATGAATTTGCACTGCTGCACCCGGTGCACGACTCAGAATATGATCAGATAATACGTGCCATTGTCCTTGCAAAACCCAAGCATTCTTCGCCAATAAATGAGGGTACGTATAGGTTTTTGTTTGATTTGGCGCATACGCTTGTGGGCGCAACCCTGGCGTGGAGCGGGCAAATCCCAAGTAAGTTTCTGGCGTTATAGCGTGTATGATGGCGCGTTGTTTTTTTGACGATAACCGCGTTGCCTTCTGATCAACATGCAGTAAATACTGAATATTATTCACTAAAATATCTTCGGCACCTTCACCAAAATGAACATAGACCACATTCCCGTGTTGATCCAGTAAATATTGTGCCGGCCAATAATGATTATGGAAAGCCAACCAAGTCACAAAAGCATTATCCAAAGCAATTGGATACCGAATCGCATATCGCTTTACAGCGGCACTGACTTGTTTTGGATCTTTTTCAAATTCAAACTCTGGTGAATGGATGCCAATGATCTGCAAGCCTTTGTCATGATATTGAGCATATAATGCATTCAAATGAGGAATAGTCCGTAAACAATTAATGCAAGAATAAGTCCAAAAATCCAACAAAACAACATTGCCACGCAATTGGGACAGCGATTGTTCTGGTGCATTAATCCACGTATGAATCCCAGCAATTTCGGGAGCAGAATAGGGTTGCAAGACCCCGTCTTGCAACGCATTAGCCGTCTTGGTACTCAACGCGATGGTTCTTTGGCTCATATAGGGACTACATACCACCCCAAGTACCGTGAGCACCAGGACCAAACCCAAGCCTTGGCGAATCAATGGTAATTTTGTTTTAAACCAGACAAATCGATTGAGCAATACCTTACCGTAAATTGCGATCCAAAACATAGGTAACGCCGCGCCTATCGCAAATGCAAGTAAACTTAAACAACTGACCCAAGTTGCAGTTTGTGCTATGGTTTGCACAATCACCGCAGCTAAAATAGGCCCAGCGCAGGGTACCCAAACCAAAGAAATCAATGCACCTAAGACTAACCCGCTCCCAAAGCCGTCTTGTCGAGTCATCGATAATTGACGCGTGCTATTCTGCAAAGCTGAGAGCCCCCGCTCCCAATAATGACTCAAACGAGGTGACATCATGATCACGCCCAAACCACCTAAGAGGCCATAGGCAACCCAGCGCACCAGAGCAAAATCAATCGGCAAAATTTGCACCAAATGCCTGGAAAAAAACGCCACCCCGGTAAAACACAGAACAAACCCAAACGTAATCCCCAAAGGTCGGCGTTTACTCCCGGTAAGCGATGTCGCTAAAACAATCGGTAATACAGGAAGAATGCACGGTGATAGAATTAAAACAAACCCTTCCAAAAAGCCGAGGAGTATCGTCCATATCTGACTTAAGATCGTGTTCATCATACATCCAAGTTTATCATCCATCCGCTATGCGGCTGCAAGATCGCTGTAAATTTGTATTTTGTGTAAAAATAAATTACTATTGGGCTGAATTATTTAAATTTGTTCTTTAAGAAACCATTTGTGATGTACAGAAAAAATTGTTATAAATCTTCCATTTTTATCCGTTTATTGGTGATTATGCTACTAACGCTGGAAGCATTACATCCTTGTTTCGCAAAACAATACCCAATTCATCTTGGGGATACTACAGTTATTATTGTGCGAGAACAGTATGGTAAAGGCAAATCTTTTATTCATGTTCATCAAAATGAAACAACAGCACTTGAAGCTGCACGCACAATCATTCAACATCAAGGCGGATCAGTCATCACCCTACAACATCCGGGAGGCAGAAACATTTCTTTCTCGCTTCATCATAAAAAATATGAATTCGACCCCAATCGCATTTTCACCGATCAAGGCATCTACAAAACGCTGAATGACTATGGTGAGTACTCGAAAGAAGCGCATACGGCCGTAAAACGTTTGGCCACTCAGATCCTTCATTTATTGCCCAAAGGGAAAATTATTGCCGTTCACAATAATGAAAACTTTTCTCTGCATGATTTCTTGCCTGGCCAACCCATGGAACATGAAGCTCGGGATTTGTATTCCAATCAGCAGCATCATTATCGGAATTTTTTCATTGTAACTCAAAAAAAGGATTTCCAACGGTTAAAAGCATTGAACTTTAATAGTGTATGGCAAGCAAAATCCGCCACGGATGATGGCTCTTTGTCCGTCCGTTTGACCAAACGCACATACATCAATGTCGAGGCAGGTTATGATCAACTTGTCAGTCAAATTACCATGTTACAACACGCCTAGCCTGACTCAAAACACCTCTTTCAATCATAAATGCATTCTTTATTATCAAATTGGATTTTATTAAGACCAAAAATTTGATATCTAGGCATTAACGTCTACACTAAACTATAGAAGACTTATTTTAGGATTCTATATTATGACAAACTTAAGTTGTACCTTATGTGCGGTTTCATTATGCACCATTCTCTGTGGCTGCGCGGGTGATACTATCCAATTTCAAGATGCACCAGATTATGCAGACTACACGCCAGGATATACCGGATACACTATGGGATACGATGGCTATGGGGATTACGACGATGGCTTTGGCCCTTCATTTTGGAATCCGCGTTATTATTTCTATACCAATGGTTTGCAGGGCTATCGCAAATACCCGCATCCTCAATAAGCGCCATCTCGCGATTTTTTCATCCGCCCTCTTTGAGCCTTCATTCAGCGTGACAGCCTATCGTTGCCTTTATTTTAAATATCAATAGACCCTAGCCAACTACTCAAAACGATTGTACAATGAACCGCCAATAATAAAAATCAGGAGTTTTGAGCATGAAATTAGGAACGATTATTAAACACGGAGTCATTATCATGAGTGCGCTGTTATTTGCAGCATGTACCAAACATCATGGTGGCTTATTAGATGGTGACGGCCTGTCCGCTCACGGTTTGGGTGATGCATTTGGTTTTGGTAATCAAGAAGCCGGTGAAATGTATACGACCAAAGCACCTCATAATCAAATTTATTTATTTGCTTATGATGATGCATCGTTGGCAGAAAAATATGTGGCTTCTGTTCATGCGCAAGCAGAATATTTAAAATCACATCCCGATGCACGTATTATGATTGCCGGTCATACCGATGAACGCGGTAGCCGTGAATACAACGTTGCATTAGGAGAACGACGTGCGAGCACTGTTGCTGACATCATTCGTATGGATGGCGTAAGCAGACAACAAATGCGAGTTGTAAGTTATGGTAAAGAACGCCCTGTGTCTTTAGGCCATGATGATGCATCACGTATGCAAAATCGCCGTGTTGAATTAACATATGAGGCTACCAGATGAGAGTAATTGTTCGCGTTATCTTCACCGCTTTGCTATGTCTTTCTATGCCAGTCATAGCGGATGCGCCTGTGGTGGACGATAGTGAGAACTTTGCTTTATTGGAAGAGCAAACACAGGCAGCTGAAGAGCTGCCTGTTGCGCAAGAAGAATCTTACGCCCCCAATAGTGACAATCCAGACGCTGCTTTGGCACGCGATAGCGTGTCTCATCCTGCCAATGGCAGTACGACCCAAAATCTTACTCTCGTTAATACCATTCAAGCATTACAAAAAGAAATTCAGGAACTGCGCGGACTATTAGAAGTCCAAGCGCACGACTTAGACGAATTAAAACAACAACAACTTAATTTTTATCAAGATCTTGATGCTCGACTGAATCATACAGGTGAGCCCATAAATCATTCCGCAAAACATGATCAAACTATTCCTGCACAAGAGCCTATCAAAGCAGATACCAGTGCGGCGACATTATCCACGAACGAAAAATCGACTCCGACTGAGATTCAAACGGTTCCTGCTTTAGTACAACCCACAACAAATCATGCTCGGATCAATCCCGCCGATGAACAAATTTCTTATCTAGCAGCTTATGATCTGATCAAACAAAAGCAATTTCCACAAGCGACTGGCGCTTTACAACAATTTCTGACTCACTACCCTCATGGTGGGTACAGTGCCAATGCGCATTACTGGTTAGGGGAGCTTTATCTCACCAAAAAAGATTATGCCAATGCCATCACGCAATTTGATACAGTCATTCAAAATTTCAAATCGTCCAGCAA
>CAZBSX010000152.1:0-4649 GCA_964494305.1 uncultured Legionella sp.
TGGGACAAGGCATCGCCAATATCGTGGCCCCTTTATTTGGGGGGTTTGCTGCCACAGGTGCAATTGCCCGTACCGCAACCAATATCCGTAATGGTGGCAATAGCCCGTTGTCCGGAGTCATTCATGCGATCACATTGTTATTGGTCATTTTATTTTTAGCGCCGTTGGCCGTTAATGTGCCATTATCTACATTGGCCGCTATTTTATTTGTCGTCGCATGGAATATGAGTGAAATCAAACACGCGCTAGCACTGATCAAACGCGCACCGCTTGCAGATATTCTCATTCTGTTTGTCACGTTCGCGCTCACCATTTTTGTTGATTTGGTCATGGCCGTGAATATCGGTGTCGTCTTAGCAGTAGGACATTTTTTGTTCCGGATGTCTTCGAGTGTCGAAGTCAATTCGCATACCCCATCCACTGATCTCACACTGGCAGATACGCAAACCGCCGGTCAACAAGACGTATTAACTTATACGATCGAAGGACCGATCTTCTTTGGTGCTGTGAAACAATTTGAATATGCATTTACAGTTGCACATTGCAATCCCAAAGTTTTGATTATTCGTTTGGGTTGGGTCCCACTCGTTGATTTTACAGGTCTGCAAGCGTTAGAAGATAGTATTAAAAATCTCCAAAAACAAGGGATCCGTGTGATTTTATGCGAAGTCAAAGCGCCGATTGAACCTAAATTGCGTAAAGCAGGGATTTTTGATTTATTGGGTGAGGACAACGTATTCGATGAATTAGATCAAGCCATGACAGCAGCATAAAGTGGCACGTACCTGTTCACGCCTACTTGTCGTTCGGTGAATAGGCGTGAACAGGTACTTGGCTTAATCGCGAAAATTATTAAATTGTAACGGTAAGTCAATCTCAGCTTTTTTTAAGAACGCCATACTGGCTTGCAAATCATCACGATTCTTCCCTGTCACGCGTACTTTATCACCTTGGATACTCGCTTGTACTTTCAGTTTGCTGTCTTTTAAGTGTTTGACAATAGATTTTGCGTTGGGTTGATCAATGCCTTGTTTAAAGGTCATAGTTAAAGTAAACGTTTTCCCGCTATGCACCGGCTCATCTTCCATATCAACGCCTGAAGAATCCACAGTCCGTTTGCTACAATGATTACGGAATAATTCTTCCAATTGACGCACCTGAAACTCCGATTCTGATTTGAGCGTCACGGTTAATTCCTGTAATTCGATCGAGGCTAAAACACCACGAAAATCAAAACGCGTACTTATTTCACGGCTGGCATTATCAACAGCATGGCGTAACTCCACTTCATTGACTTCAGAAACAATATCAAATGATGGCATTTCTCTCTCCTTTACAAATGTTAAGAAGCATATCATAATCGAACCCAAATGGAATATAGTCCAACCAGCACAGCAGGCTGCCTACACAACCTGCAATTTTCAAGGATGATCATGAGCACGACTTGCCTTTCGACCTCTCCTGTTGTTTTGTCGACCCAAACTTTACGCACCTTGCTTCCCTATCAAGGCAGTGTTCCAACCGATCTCTACCATAATCACCATTGTTTGGGCTTTGGTTTACAACTGTTATTACAAAAACCGATGGCAATGCAAACCGTCCAAAACCTCGTACAAGATATACTCTCCTCTCAGTCATGTCCGTATAATTATTCGCTCATCATTCATCATCACCGATATACACAAAATAATGTCGCGGCTTATCAGTATTATCTATTTGCTTCAATCCAGATCGGCCACAACGAAGCTCTCATGCAACATCGCACTAAGTTGCGCATGTGTTTAAACCAGCAAAACATCAAGTCGATGGATTTGCACACCACTGATTTTCTAATTTTTTTACGTACCTTAATGTCGCCATCTCTAGATAACACATCCAGCACCAGTCTGATTGATATTCACAATAAACCTTTCCACGATATCATCCCTAGCCCAGGTACGATTTTTACACTTGCTTCCCAACATATCGATGTCATTTCCGCGACTTCGTTGGGGTTATTTAAAAAAATTCGAGTCATACCTAACCATATTGACCCAATTTTCGAAGAGGTTTCGCTGTGGGAGCCCATTCATGATATGTTTCAGTACTCAAATTGTGATTGGTTCATGTCACTCGCTCTGACGGCCGATCCAATGCATCCTATTCTGGCAAATTTCATTTTGATTACACCACCACAACACGCTTATGATGATTTTTTAAATATCAGTACGCATTATACTGATTACGGCTTAGTGTTACGTCCTGCTCTTAGCCCTTTACAAACATTTTTAGCGAGTTTGCCTTTTGGTTTCGCAGAGAGTGGAATCCATTAAACATCATGGCTCAGTGGGCATATCCATATGCGGAGTTTTTAAATCAGGGTCTATTACTTTTATGAGTTTCGACTTGTGGGTTTTGTATTGTACCATCACGAGAAATCCCTGATTTAAAATGCTGCATCATGTAGCGTAAGCCTTGTAACTGCTGATGGGGCGTCCGTTGAAAACTAATTGCTTCAGAAAAGCTTTTCATTATGGCAAATAATGGATACTCCGATAACATCAGTTTTTTATCAAATGCTTCAATCAGTGCTAGACAATTATCCGTGTATTTTTTTGCTGCTAAGAGAGGATCATCTGCTTGAAAAAAAGCAAATTTTTCTTCATCCAGTGCTCCAATAAATTTAGTAGCGCTTACAGCCTCCTCTCCAGAAATTGAATGATGATTTAATTTATCCTGTAAGCTCTGTCTAAATTCCTCTATATGAGAAGAAAGGTTAGTAGATTTATATAAAACATCAGCCAATGGGTTCTTGGGATCTTTATTCGAGATGAGATACATAAAGCCTCCACGCTGCGCACATCCAAATAGGTCATGCTCTATGATCACGTTATATGCATTGATATACGTTGGCGTCATTTTTCTTAAAGTTTCAATATTCAATGTGCTGAAATCGCCAACTTTACAAACTTTATTTTCCACAGCTTGCACCCAGCCTGCTGAAAAAAATAAATCCAATTTTTCAGTGCTTAACTTATTGATATCACGCATATCAAAACCCGCTGGCTTGAATATTTTTTTGATGATCTCAACGTGTTCGGCTGCTGTAAAAATTTTTACCCTATCTACAGACATATGCTCAAACTGAGATAGGGTAAAAACGCGACTGTTAAGTGCATCTAAACAATGACGGGTCGCAATATACTCCCAGCTTTCCTCAGGAATAGAGGGATGCGTTAGTACCCAAACAATCCCTGCTTGCAGTGCTTTAAGACAGCTTGGATGGCTAACATACGCAACTGATTCATCGGGGATCTCGATAATATCATTTTCGGACAGAACTTTGTTTGCGATAAGAGTATCAAATACTGCAAGTACTTTGGCTGAAAATCGTGACCGTTGTTTACGATATTGCGCTTGAACACTTGATTCTTGAAATCTATCCGGTTCCGGTTGTTTGTACTGAGCGTGTTGTTTTTCCAAATTATCCTTCATTTGCGCTCGTAGCTCGCGATCATAAGCATTTTTCCGCGCAGGATCACTAAGCTCGTCGTATGCATTGGAAATTACTTTGAATTTCTCTGCTGCTATGTCTTGCTCGGTTTTCGATTCGGCCGTGTGTTTATCAGGATGCCATTTCACCGCTAACGCTTTGTAGGCTTTTTTTACCTCAGTTGCTGACGAAAAATTAGGAATCTCAAGTATCTCATATGCGCTATGCATTCTAGCTCCACAATTAAACACTATATGCATAATGTTAGCATATTTTCCATTTTTTTAAATTTTACAAGGATAATACGTTGCGATTTTAAAAGATTTATTCAAATGGAAACACAAGTACAGTCTTGTGTTTTGAGTATCGCATCTGATATGGCATTAAATATGAATAAATTTCGCGCGTAATTTTGAGATATTTCTTGGATTAGTGTCATCAATTTAGGCAGTGACAAAAATTTTAGAACAGTTAGACTATGTACCTAGGATGGTACTCTTAGACAGGATGTCATTGCACAGGATGCGCAACATACCACCGTGTTTTGCGCTGCAGGGATGCAGCGTTTTTATTCAAAAGACACGATGGCCTGCACCAACTTTCCCAAAATCACCTCTTCCGAACGTAAGATCAAGCGTTCGAATTTCGGGTTATACGCATATAAATAACGCTCGTCACTCACAATCAATTGTCGAAAAATAGGCTCAGGATACGTCGCATCAGACACCAGGACAAAGTCCCCATCCTTGGAACTGGCCTGCGCATCAAAAATCAACATACTCCCGATTGGAAAACGAGGAGACATCGCCTCAGTTTTTAAGACTACCCCATAAAAATCGCTCAGGTAAGGTAAAATACAGGTCAATGTATGATAAGGACATTTTGCAGGCTGTGACAACTGAGCCGGGCTATAAACCGGGACAGTTTGGGTAACACCTAAGAAGCCCTGCTCGAAGCTAGTAACAGCCTCTGAACACATGATTCCCTCTCCAGTCCGTAACCATAATTCATTGACTTGAAGTTGTTTGGCTAAAATAGGGAATTTTCCAGCAGGTGGCGTGCTTTCTCCGCTGATCCACTTTCCAGCACCACGGTGAGTTAACCCGACCATATCTGCCAATAATTGAATACGACCGCAGTTTTTAGGCGGAAACCCTAAATTATCTAAACATTGATT
>CAZBSX010000153.1:0-4626 GCA_964494305.1 uncultured Legionella sp.
ATCATTCCACAAAAGATGATGTGCAATTGCCTCATTGCGCAGTTTTCTAATTTTATTGGAATTATCCGACAAAATAATGAACGGTAATTCTGAAATAAAAGGATGAGAGCTCCCGTTTGCGTCTCGATAATCCCTTAAACGCAGCGCTTCTTGACCAATCACTGCCCCCAAGCCAAGACACATATGCGCCAGTGCATTCATGACTCTACCGGGCTCAATACTCCTATTCAGTACAGCTACTAATTTATTTTTAGATGGTTCTGTTGACATCATAACCTCCCAATATAACTATTTTTCATTTACAACTTGTGCGCTATAACGCATAATTAGATATTGTAACATCGTGCGCTATAACGCACAAGTGTTTTTTAGGAGCGTATGGAAAACCTATACAAGCATATTGCTTCAACTTTAAAAAAGTTGCGCAAAGAACACGGTTGGAGTTTAGATAAAGCCGCAGAAGCAACCGGCGTCAGCAAAGCCATGCTGGGACAAATAGAACGCGAAGAATCCAGCCCTACCATCGCAACGTTGTGGAAAATCGCGAGTGGTTTTAATACTTCTTTTTCTTCTTTTATTGAAGATATCTCCACAGACTTCTCTTCGCCCATCTATCGAACCGGTCAAGCACAGCAGCTTCATCCAACCGATGAAAAAATTCGCGTACTTCCCCTCTTTCCTTTTGATACTCAATTGAATTTTGAGGTGTTTATGATCGAACTATTTCCCGGATGCGAACACTTATCGCCGCCTCACAAACAGGGGGTTATTGAGCATGTTGTGGTCATTGAGGGCGATATGGAGATTTTAGTCAACGAGATCTGGCAACCTTTAAGCAACGGCGAAGGCCTTCGATTCCAAGCGAATCAACCTCATGGGTATCGTAATAGGACAGCAGTAATTGCTCGATTTCATGATATCATTCATTATCCTAAGTCAAATTAAAACACCATCTATTTTTTGCTAAGCATTGTAAGGCCGGCTAAATGCAATACTTAAACCTTATTCGGCCTTCGTAGAGAAGAATCTATGAAACTGATTATCTCATGCTTCTACTTAACATCATGAAACTACGCAACAAATACTCGTTTTTTCCACCTTAATCAATGCTTCGATATTATGCAAAAGTGATGTATCTGTACGATCCCAACCCTCAACCACATAGATATTACAAGCAATAATTTGATCTAATTCTCGGGTATCTCGCGCAGTTGATACATAGACAATCGTAGGCCGCACCTCTGCGTTGGAAGAAAAAAAATGAAAGTGCCGAGGATCGCTCATAACAAAAGATACGATATTCTTAAGCATCAAAGATTTTGTTAATCTATCGGGGTAACTCAGTTGCACAGATATATCTCCAACACGAGCTAATACGCCATCAACATAACACAGAGCAATCTCCTCATGCTGGCATTCCTGCATAAAATACCCCATATCTAAAGGGTTTGTATCGCTGATTAAGGTGATATCTATGTTCAGATCCAGCCATTTTTCCCTCATATCACACAAGGTTTTTATGGCAATTTGCATTGTCTCAGATGATGGGTTTTTGGCCTTCCATGCCTGTTCAAATTGCGTTGGACTCAGCGTTATGGCTGTTGCGGCAGTAATTTTTTCGATCATCGTTTGCACAAAATCTTGTTGAGTAATCTTACCCTGCTTGAATGCTGTAATCACACCACTAAAGCGCTCTTCATCCGTAATTAAGCGCGTCAATCTGTTTATCAGCTTTTGCCGGGTTTCCAGATAGCGCGGCAGCATGATACTAATAAACGATTCAATCATTTTGTTACGATTTTCTGGAATAAAATCCTCTAACAAAAACACAAGTGTACAAACTATAGGAGGCGAAGATCTCGATATTTTCGGTGTAACAACTTGATAAAAATGTTGAAAAGATTTGCCTGGATTACGATACTCCAGTTTAGGATAGCCTTCGAGTGTTACGACATTTGCTAAAAACGACAATATTGTCCAGGGACGCTCTATTGGTAGTGTTGGCAATGTCGCTTGTACGATATCGCAAAAGTCGATCTTTTGCGTATGCATAGAGGTTGCAATCAATATTTTCGCATTGGGATTGAGGGGGCTCTGAGCATCTAATACTGTGAAATATTCGTAAATACGTGGAGCAAATTGTTCAAGCTGCGTCAATACGGATTGTAAATATAGGTGATTAGTACGAGCAACTAACAGTACAATCGACCCGGTATTTCCAGAAATTAGGGCATCCACATAATGTTCAATATCAGCAATAACCTCTGGCGTCATTTTTGATGCTGCATTAAAATTTTCAAGAAACTTTACGGTGTCAATCTCCATGTCATAACGCTTATTCAAGTGGACACGAACGGTATTGAGTACATGTGAAGGCACGTCATTTGATGAGGATTCTAAGCATAATTTCGGTACATAGTTTTTAAACCAGGCCCAAACCTCTTCTGCAGTTTGTGGCGGATTTTTTCCCTCTATTGCTAAATCGAATAATCTATTTTTTACACTATTAATATCAAATCTAACCCACTGCTCTAGGGAAAATATAATAATTTTTGACATTCATACCCCTCTCTACCGAAACACCTCAACCGGTTACACTGTTCTTGTAGCCTGGAATTCATTAGGTACCAGCATTCATCGATTGAGAAAAAAGTGCTTATCCCGCTTTATCGGACAATGCTAAGTCAAAGCATCAATCAACACATCGTTAGCTCATCTCTCAATACAACATTCCCCCAGATCCCTCCTATAATGCAACATATATGGCATCGAATAGATGGGTAAATCATGCACGACCACAACATAGAAAAAGTATGTTTTCTAGGTTCACACGGTCAAGTCCAAAATTTGCTGTAAATTCGCGTCATTGATTCGTCCTTCAGTTTTTGCTTTTAGTTAAAATTAAACCAACTTCATGGTGACAATATTTTGTTCATTATTTTCATTATGTTCCATAAGCCATTCATTGAACTCATCCATATCCAAATAACGCCTAGCCTGCCACTGTTCATTTTGTTCAGCTAAAAAAGAGCCAATCATTCTCAGAGCTGGGTCGTCATTTGGAAAGATACGAATAACTCGTTCCCGCCGTCGAATTTCTTCATTAAGACGCTCTTGCATGTTAGTAGTGCATAATCGTTTACGATATTTTTCTGGAAGCACCATAACGGCCATCGCGTCTTCAAAAGCATCTTCCAAACAAGCTACGGCTTTGGGCGCTGTTTTCTGAAAACGCTCTGTAAATTCGTTTAATCTTCTTCTGGCCTCTTGCATATCTGGGGCCTGTAAAACTAATTTGGTGTAAAAGGCCACTTCAAAGCGGTAGCGCACAGAACAAGAACCCATTATATTTCTCATTAAATGTACTTGGCAACGCTACCAGGTAGCCCCTTGAAAATGCTTTTTAATCGCTTCTGTTAATCCAGAATGTTGGTCTGAAATAACAAACATCACACCCTGTAAACCACGCCCTTTGAGCCAGCGAAATGTCTCATCCCAAGTTGCAAAACTTTCTGTATCGCCAATTTGAACACCCAAGATTTCACGAACACCATCAGCTCGTACACCAGAAATTGTTAACGCTGCTCTGGAAACAACTCTATCTGCGTTGCGGCTTTTAAAAAATAGAGCATCAACTAACACAAATGGATATCTTTCCTCATCGAGTCTGCGTTCATTAAAGGCACGTACGCGCGCACCTAAACCACTACATAGGCTACTCACTGTTGATTTTGAAAAGCTCACTCCACACAATTCCTCAGTGATGTGGGTGACTTTTCGTGTCGATACGCCATTAACTACCATTTCCATTAGCGCCAAAACAAATGCTTGCTCACTGCGTTGATACCGTTGAAAAATATCTGTAGAAAATCCGCCATCTCTTGTTTGAGGTACCTGTAATGTGATAGGACCAACACGAGTATAAAGTTGGCGTGTACGGTAGCCGTTACGATAACCCATCCGTTCATCCTGTCGTTCGTACCGCTCCCAGAGATTCACTCACTTGTGCCTCCAATATCTGCTTTAGAACGCTTTCTATCAACTGCGCTAATCCTTCTTGTCCATTCAATAATCCTGGAAGTAATTCCTTTCCTACAGTAACATCATATCCTGCCATCGCTAGACTCCTTGATTTGTTTTCAGCAAAACAATCCTAACGAATCTTTGCGATGGCTCCAATCACTTACGCAGCCTTTTCGAATTTACAGCAGTTTACGGACTTAACCTCTTCTTCTAGCTCTTTTAGACGTTTTACATCTGATACTTGCATACCACCATATTTTGCTTTCCAGTTGTAATAGGTGGCATCAGAAATGCTGTATTCACGACAAACTTCCTTCACCAGCCACCCTGCTTCAACTTTTTTCAGGATTTTTACAATTTGTGTTCTCTGTAAAACGAGATTTTTTCATTGATATTCTCCTTGTACGTAGTTTACGACGGAGAACTCTAATCAGGAATACACCTATTTTAAGGGGTGGTTACAATTCAAGCAAAAAACCACCCGCCTGCATATGCCACAATTTGGCATAATGTCCGTTAAGTTTAATTAATTGGTCATGAGTGCCATCTTCAATAATTGTGCCGTTATCAAATACTAGAATTCTATCCATTTCTGACAAAGTT
>CAZBSX010000154.1:0-4607 GCA_964494305.1 uncultured Legionella sp.
TATTTTATTGTTCCACGGCCATGGTGACTATCGGAGCTGCCGCGTTCGGTATCAGTTTGTTTCGCGCCTGTTGTTCGCAAGCGCCTGCACCAGCTCCGGTAGTTCACTCCCTGTTGCCGTGTTAGAGATGAAAAGGTAGCGATACACCCACAAATACTGTGATGATTTTTAATAGGATCATCAAGATAAATGGTGAAAAATCAAATCCAGCAAACGCAGGGATGCGTTGGCGAATGCGTTGCAACAGCGGTTCGGTTACGCCATACAACATCGTGCCTAATGGGTGGTGCCATTGGGGATTGAGCCAAGACATCACCACACGGATCAAGAGCGCATAAAATAGCAAATCGCACGGTTGAAGAATCAAATCCGCTATCGTATAGGCGGCTGTATGTGTCCAAAGACTTGGATGTCCAAAGTACAATAAGCTGAGGAGTAAAAACTTTATCCATTCCACGCCAACTAATACGGTAAAACAGACCCAATCATAGCGTTGATACGGTGTCAGTCGAATTTGCAAAACCCGCATCAGTGGGGTAAATACTGGATCAGTGAGGCGATGAATCATTTGGCGAATCGGATGCAGCTGACTGATTCGGAAATAGCGAAATCCTATTCTTAGCCATAAAACAAAAATAACTAGGCTAAATACCATAGAGACTAAAAAATAACTTACTGAAACTAATCCAGACATTTTATCCTCGTTGTTCGGTTCGTAAGGTTTGAGAGCGGGTTACAGCTGCTTGCATCGCAGCCAACATGATCTGTTCTAGATGATGGTGTGAAAAAACGGCTAAGGCTGCGGCAGTGGTGCCGGCTTTAGATGTGACTTGTTGTTGTAATGCACTGAGACTGTGTTCGAGAGGCGTAGCTAGGCTGGTTGCTCCTGCTAGAGTTTGGATGGCAAACGTATTGGCGATGTCTGCATCTAAGCCCAGCGTAATTGCCGCATCGCGCATGGCTTGAATGAATAAAAATATATAAGCTAGCCCACTTCCGGACAAAGCAGTCAAGATATCTAAGAGCGCTTCATCGTTTATCCACGTCACTAGACCACATTGACGAAATAATGCTGTGGCCACATGGTGTTGTTCTACGGTGACCCAAGGATTCTGAATCAAAGGTGTGGCTGATTGTCCACACGCAGCAGCGAGATTAGGAATAGCACGTACCAAAGGAGTGTGTGGGGCTAGATGATTGGCAAACCACGCCATATCCAACCCTGCTGCAAGAGAAATGATGAGGCATGCTGGAGGAAGATGCGCATGAATTTCAGCCAATACCGCTGCCATTTGTGCAGGTTTGACCGCTAAAATTAGAATCTGTGCCTCGGGCAAAATTGCCAAATTAGACGAATACGTATGTAAACGCGGTTGCACTTGGCCTAGGGGTAATGAGGGTGCAGCAACCCGTAAGTTGTATGCTGGATTAGTGAGCAATCCACGGCATAGAGCTTTGGCCATATGACCATAACCAATGATACTAATGTTCATGAGTACTCGGTTGAATCGCAAGATAATGGCTCATTATCATTGATTTTTGGTCATACATCCAGTGATTCTGTTGAATCAGGCGGAGCACCGAAAAACTATACATCAAATTATATTTTAATAAATCAAAATACACACTAAATGATTAAATTGTTTATTTTTTCTTCAACTTGGGGTATAATCTATTTTTTGAGATTGATTAGGGAGACGAGGATGTCAGCAGAAAAACAACTGATCGGAAAACAACGAGAGTATCTTTTAATGTTGCAAAACGTATTGCGAGATCAGGGCATGACATATTACCCACGTTTTATGCAGGGGACACTGTCGTATCAAACGCGTTATGGACAGTTTACCGCAATGTTGGCGGAGAAAAACTTCAGTGTCGACCAGATTTTCTCCGATATTAGGTTTGCTTCTTCATTAGGTGATCTCAGTGATCAAGCAGACAATCGACGTGCGACCGTACTCTTTCAGATTCACAGTGACTTGAATCTGCCTTTCAATTTATACAAGAGCAATAAGTTCGACGAATTTATTGGAAAAATTGTGAAACTTAAGGACGAGAATTTGCTTTCGCAAAGTGTTTCTGATCGGATAAATCAATGGTTAGTATTAGAATTACAGATGCTTGAGCTGGCGCTTGGCGACGAGTTCAGTAGTATTGATATAGAGAGTATGGACTCTAATGATGACCGTAACAGCAGTGTATGCCGTATAGAGGATGAAGACGTTTTAACAGAAGGGGATAAAATTTCCAATTTGTTGATCGTTGGGTATGGATTAGGCATGATCAGTACGGTCTTATTACCACCAGCGTCAACGTTTCTGTTTTTGAGTTATTCGGTGTCGATGACGCTATTTGCAGTCACTGCGGCGCTCAGTGTTTTATTGATGGGATATGCGTTGTACTTAGGGTGCTGCTCAGTTACGGCGGAACCGAGACGAGTAGAGCCAGGGCAGGTTATGCCCTGGACGGAACAAGATTGGGATAGCGCTTCCGATTCCGACGAAGATCAGGAGAACATCCTCAGACAGCTACGTGTTTGAGGTATCAACAGAGCTCGTGCACTGCTGATGATGTTACTCCTGTTTTTGTAAAGGGATGAGTTGTTGAATGCCACTTTCTGCTAAGGCGAGCATGTCATTCAGTTGTGCACGAGTAAAGCTTGCTTCTTCGGCAGTTCCTTGGATTTCAATAAACTCGCCTTGCTCATTCATGACCACATTCATATCTGTCTCAGCCAAAACATCTTCTGCATAATCCAAATCTAAGACGGGTTGGCCACGATAGATGCCAACAGAAACTGCTGCGACGTAATGAAAAGCGAGTTTTTTGCGAACTTTTTCATGAGCGAATAACCAATCCACCGCATCTTTGAGTGCAATACATGCACCAGTAATCGCCGCGGTGCGCGTGCCACCATCCGCTTGAATGACATCACAGTCGATGGTAATCGTGAGTTCTCCAAGTGCTTTCAAGTCGACGCAACGACGTAACGAGCGGCCAATCAAGCGTTGAATTTCTAAAGTCCGGCCACCTTGTTTGCCTTTACTGGCTTCACGTTCATTGCGGCTATGCGTCGCACGCGGCAGCATGCCATACTCTGCCGTAATCCAGCCTTGACCTTTGCCTTTCAAAAAACGAGGTACACCATCCATAATCGAGGCAGTGCAAAGCACTTTGGTTTGTCCAAACTCAATCAAAACCGAACCTTCGGCATATTGTGTATAAGATTTTGTGATGGTGATAGGGCGTAATTGATTAGGTTCGCGACGACTTGGGCGCATGCTCATTCCTCAAAAAACTGCGAGTATAGCAGGCTAAGCAGTATAAAAAAACCTGGACGAGCAAATGCGGCTCTTTAGGCCGCAGAGATTTTAAGGTATTATTGATTGATTTGAAAAAAGATTTATTCTGGAGTATTCATGACGATTGATACCAACACTGATCATCCTGTTGGTTGCTTGTTTATTGTTGCAGCACCTTCTGGTGGAGGTAAAACCAGTTTGGTTCGCCATTTGATTGAACACGTCGCACATATGGCCGTATCAATCTCACATACGACGCGGAGCAAACGCCCCGGAGAAACGCATGGCGAAGATTATTTTTTTATCACACCCGAAGAGTTTCAGGCGATGATCGCACGACAAGAATTTGTCGAGCATGCGCAAGTGTTTGACCATCACTATGGAACGTCTTTTGCACAAATTACAGCGCGTTTACAGCAGGGGATTGATATCGTTTTGGATATTGATTGGCAAGGTGCTCAGCAAATTAAACAGTATTTTCCTAGTGCGGTGAGTATTTTTATTATTCCACCCTCGTTATCTATTTTGCAAACTCGCTTGATTCAACGCCAACAAGATGATGCAGACGTGATTGCGCAACGAATGCGCTGTGCGCAAGCTGAAATGCGACACTATGCGGAATTTGATTATTTGATTGTGAATGACGAATTCTCCAAAGCAGCTCAGGAATTAGCAATGATTGTCCTCAGTGAGCGCTTACGAACTGCTCGTCAAGCAACGCAACAACGAAAATTACTATCATTCCTCTTGACATCGCAGTAAAATAGCATTTTATTTTGCTTAAAAAGCCCCTTCTCTACGTACCCCGGCTTGTCCGGGGTATCTAGAAAATCTCATGGATACCCCGGACAAGCCGGGGTACGTAGGGTCTTGGCTGGTTGAATTAATAGCTTCTGTTTTGGAGTAAATACAATGGCTCGTGTAACTGTAGAAGATTGCTTGAAAAATGTAGAAAATCGCTTTGAATTGGTTATGGTGGCCTCTAAGCGTGCGCGTCAAATCGCAGTACGTGGCGCACAACCGATGGTGGAATGGGAAAATGATAAACCTACTGTCGTGGCGTTGCGTGAAATTGCCGAAGGATTTGTCAGTGCAACGATCTTGATAGAAGATTGAATGTGTGGACTATTTTGTCGAGCTAAAACACGCTCTCGATGATTATTTAGAGCCAACGCAAGTTGAGCTCTGTCATCATGCTTATCAAGTTGCGCACCAGGCCCATTCTGGGCAGATGCGTCGCTCGGGTGAGCCATATATTTCTCATCCTGTTGCTGCTGCCTTGATTCTTGCTGGAATGCGTTTGGA
>CAZBSX010000155.1:0-4602 GCA_964494305.1 uncultured Legionella sp.
GCCACGTCCCATGCTTCCGTGAAACAATGCATAACGCCACCAATGTCTTGCGCATTTTCTTCACGCATAATCTGGATGGTATCTGCGCTTGCTTGACGAGTATGAATAATCAACGGTTTTTTCATAGCAAGCGCTGTTCGAATATGATGACGAAAACGCGTTTGCTGCTGAACTTTCTCCGCTTCAGATTCAAGCCGATAATAATCGAGGCCAGTTTCACCAATAGCAATACATGACGGATGTGTCGCTAAACTCATCAGTTCCGCCACGTCAGGTTCCTGTGAGAGATGTTCGTTGGGATGGATACCTACGGACGTATAAATTTCTGGATATCGATCGGCGATAGCTTCAATTTGCGGTAAATCCGGCAAAGTAACGCACACAGTCAACATTTTACTGACATCATGAGCGTAGGCTTGTGCGATTACTTGGTCTAAATCTTGGCCAAAATCGGTTAAATCCAACAAATTCAAATGACAATGGGAATCAATCAGCATGCGTAGTTCGTCCTTCCATAAATGCCAGCAATACACGTTCTAATACTAAAACTGCATTTAAATTCACATCATTGTGTAATAATTTAAGGATATCATACAGACCATCCACTTGGTCAAATAAGTGTGCCAAGCACCAAGTCTTCCGAAACAAAGCAAAAGATTGATACTCTGTTTCCAGAGGCTGAGTGCATAGCAACGTGTGATTAATTAATTTCACTAATACCGTGTAAAAAAACCATAGCATATCTTGAATGGGATGAGCAGACCACTGTTCTGCCACGCTGCAAAGCGTGAGCTGGCCAGACAGTAGATCATCTAAATTTTTTAAAAACTGCGCGCGTTGTGCGTAAATTAGGCCACGCGGAGATGATTCAGGATAAGCACTGCCGAGTGCCAATGGATCGATGTGCGGTGTGTTAGAGTGAATATGAATTTGCTGACATCTACTCACCAGCGTAAGCAATAAGAGACTAGGTGTCGTGCTGATTAAAATAAACATGGTCGCAGCCGCGGGTTCTTCGAGTACTTTTAACAAGGCAGACGCACTCGCACGATTCATTGCCTCAGCAGGCTGAATCACGAATATCTGACGTTCGCCTAATTGCGGCGTTTGATACGCGGTAGATTGGATATCACGAATCTGTTCGATCTTGATTTGCCCGGCAGCCTGCTCTGGTCGAATATAATAAAGATCGGGATGTGAATCTTGCAATATCTTCAAACACGTCACGCATGTCCCGCACGGTGAAACAGTCGAAGTCTGACACATGATTTGGGTCAAAATTCGATCGATAATAGGTTCAATTTGTGTTTCTTGAGGCAAAACCAATAACATCGCTTGCGGCACCCGGCCTTGCTTACACATATCAGCAATTTGCGTCCAAATCTCGGTGTCCGGCACCGCAGGCATCAATTTACGTGCTGACATCTAATCCAACCAAATAGTGCGCCAACGCGCGTTCAAGAGCTGCCTGGACGTCCAACAATGGTTGGCAGGCGTCAATCATCGCTACTGAAGGCATGTTTCGAATATACGCATGATAAGCCGCATGTACCGTTTGAAAAAAAGCGAGCGATTCTTGCTCTATTCTATCTAGTTTTCCGCGCATTTGGGCGCGCTGTAGACCTATTTCTGGCGTGATATCTAAATAAAACAATAAATCGGGATGGCAATCTCCTACACAAAGCGCCGACAATTGGTTTAAAACAGATTTAGAAATTCCTCGCCCACCACCTTGATATGCAAACGTAGATAGCTCAAAACGATCGGCTAACACCCAAGTTCCCTGCGCCAAAGCAGGTTTAATGACCGTTTCTAGCAATTGGACTCGCGCCGCATAAAATAAGAGTAATTCGGCACGTGCATCTAAATGCTCTTCAGCATGACTATGTTTCAGAATACGACGCACTGCCTCACCTACTGCTGTCCCTCCTGGTTCACGCGTCGTGATCACACGAAAGCCTTGTTTTTGCAACATTGCTTGCAAGCAGTGAAGGGCTGTCGATTTTCCCGCGCCTTCTAAGCCTTCAACCACTAAAAATCGTCCACGTTTTGTCATGATTTTCTCATATAACGTTGAATCGCTGCACGATGCTCATCGTAGGTTGTCGTAAACACGTGCGTCCCATCCCCTTTGGCCACAAAATACAAATAAGCACTTAATTTAGGATGACTTGCGGCATCAATAGCATCGGCACTCACCATCGCTATCGGTGTGGGCGGTAAGCCCTTGTAGCGATACGTGTTATAGGGAGAATCTGTCGCCATTTGTTCATGCGTGAGTGAGCCCTGGTACGCCGTGCCTAACGCATAAATCACGGTGGGATCCATTTGCAAAAACATGTGTTTCAGCAATCGATTGACAATAATACCCGATATCATCCGGCGTTCATCCGCGATAGCAGCTTCTTTTTCTAAGATAGAGGCAACAATGAGTAACTCATAAGCATTTTGATAAGGTAACGCGGTATTGCGGTCTTGCCAAGCTTGATTCAAGACTTTTTCTAAGTGCGCATGCGCTTGCTGCAGTAAATCTTGTCCTCGTGCTCCAGCATCATACTGATAAGTATCTGCCAAGAGCAGGCCTTCGGGCACAGCGTGTTTTGCCTGTAAATCAGCCCAATCAGTGGGATGATACTCTAAATAAGGAGCTATCGTTAAATCTTTGCTCACTTGAGACACGGTCGCACCAGGTCGAATCATAAATCGTTCACGCAGTACGTCCCCAGCAACAATACGCTGGAGTAAGTGCTGGGCAGATTCTTGATCTTGAATTTGATAAATGCCTGTTTGTAATTTACCGGACAAGCCTTGAATTCGAATGAGCCAAGTCCACAAGCGCACGGAGCCAATCCATCCTTGCGCATGCATAATACGTACTAAGGCGTTCGCAGTCGTTGATTTTTCTACGCGGATAATGACAGACTCATGGTTTTGAATCGGAATCGGTCGATAGACAATCCGCACTAATTCCAATCCAACCAAAACAAGCAAGACACTGAGCAAGGCACCGCTATAAACAAGAATACTTAAACGGCGCCGACTCAACATTTGGTTTAAACACGCTTAAACAATAAACTACCATTCGTGCCACCGAAACCAAGCGAATTACTCAACGCATACTCAATAGCGCGATATTGTGGCGTATAAGGTACGAAATTTAAATCACAACCTTCATCTGGATTATCCAGATTCATTGTAGGTGGCGCGACCTGATCACGGATCGCCAACACTGAGAAGATCGCTTCAATCGCTCCTGCAGCGCCCAAGAGATGCCCTGTCATCGATTTAGTCGAACTCACAGCCAATTGATAGGCATGCGCACCAAAAACGCGCTTAATCGCTTTTGCTTCGTTGATATCATTCAATTGCGTTGAGGTTCCGTGCGCATTAATGTAATCCACCACCGAGGGTGCTACACCTGCATCATCCAATGCAGCTTGTAGGCAACGCGACGCGCCGTCTGCATCCTCGTCAGGTGCCGTAATATGAAATGCATCTGCGGACATTCCAAACCCGACCAATTCAGCGTAAATATGTGCATTACGAGCTTTTGCACGTTCGTATTCTTCAAGCACCAGGATACCAGCACCCTCTCCCATCACAAAGCCATCACGATCGCGATCCCAGGGACGCGATGCTTTTTCAGGGGCATCATTGCGTTTGGACAAAGACCGAACTGCGGAAAACCCTGCAAGGCATAAAGGCGTATTTGTCATTTCAGCACCACCGGAGATCATAACATCAGCATCACCAAACGCAATCATCCGTGCAGCTAGGCCAATATTATGTGTGCCCGAAGTACACGCAGTCACTACAGCAATATTAGGCCCTTTCAGTTTGTATTCAATGGAGATTTGGCCCGCCAACATATTGATGATACCAGCAGGAATAAAGAAAGGAGACACCTTGCGAGGGCCACCTTGCATCAAACGTTCTTGGTTATTCGTAATGGTCTGGATACCACCGATCCCCGCACCCACCGCAACACCAGCGCGCAACGACAATGCAGCATCAATCGTCAAACCAGCATCTTTCATGGCTTCTTGCGCTGCAATCATACCGTATTGAGTAAACGGATCCATCCTACGCGCGTCTTTAGGAGGAAGGTAAGCTTCTACATCTAAATCTTTAACTTTCGCCCAAATTTTAGTGGGAAATTCAGTCGTATCGAATCCCAAAACAGGTCCTACACCACTCACCCCATTTAAAATATTCCGCCAAGATTCTTCAACAGACAGGCCAACTGGGGTAACAATACCCATACCTGTAACAACTACCCGTCGTTTCATCAAAGATTTACTCAAAATAGGACCCCCAACAAACTATTTACTTAACGTACGGTATCATCCCCAAGCAACAGAGAGGATACCGTACATTTCTTCATTCTAGGATTACTCGTCCTTTTTACTCAGATTTGATTCAATATAATCAATCGCTTCTTGGATCGTTGTAATTTTCTCGGCTTTTTCATCAGGAATTTCAATGGCGTGAAAACCAAAACCCATTATCTCGGCAACGTTTCTAAAATACGCCGTGTGTGCTTTATCCTGAACCAAAATAAGCCTTCCACCAGGCATTAGTGCCGATTTCGCTGCCGCAAAA
>CAZBSX010000156.1:0-4581 GCA_964494305.1 uncultured Legionella sp.
TCAGGCCGATCACCGGAGCCCAGCGGCGCTCAAACTCGGCCACTGCGTCGCTCAAGTTGTGTTGGGCGCGCGGGCTCAGCGGTTCTCCCAATTCGAAGCGCTCACCGCGAATGGCGATAACAATTTTAGAAAGCATGATGTCCCCTCATTCTATAATAAATAGGGGTTGGCCAAATTCTACTGGCTCGCCATTCGCGACCAGGATCCCGGTAATGGTGCCTGACCGATCAGCCTCGATTTCATTGAACATTTTCATCGCTTCGATGATGCATAAGGTATCACCTGTCTTAACCACTTTGCCCATAGTGACGAATGTAGGTGCATCAGGAGACGGTGAGGTATATAACGTGCCGACCATGGGAGACAGAACCGGATGCCCCGCACTGGGAATGTCTGGGATCGTTGCTTCAAAGCTCGGAAGTTGGGGGGCTGGTGTTGCAGGAGGCAATTGAACGTAGGCGGGAGAATGGTGATGAGCCGACGTATGGTGATGCTGTGGTTGGCGGCCTAAACGCAGAGATTCCTCTCCTTCCTTGATTTCAATTTCAGTGAACCCCATATCCACTAGCCATTCAATTAAAGGTTTGATTTTGCGAATATTCATCAGTAGCTCTCTCTCTGCTGTGTCATATTTGTTGTTGACAAAATATAGGTTGGGCCTTGGCCCAACAAAACAGATGTTGGGTCAAGGCCCAACCTACCTGCGTTTGATAGGTCAATTACAAATAACTTTAGTACAATAATTTTGCGATTCTGCCTCATTTTTAGATTGATGTCTAGGGTTACATTTGGGTATGTCGTTTGGCTGAAAATTAAGTTACAATCTTTTCGGCAATAAAAGCCAAACAGTTTTAGCAAAGGACACATCATGCTATTAACGCAAAGAAAAACATGGAAAAGTCTCGAGACGCATGCACAATCCTTGCATTACAGGGCGGCATTGCAGGCCGAATTACCTGCGATTAAGACGGATGCCATTATATTAGATTATCGCCATCAAGTGATTGACGATACCGCTATCGACTTATTAAGACAGTTGGCGGAAGAATGTGAGATTCCGGAGCGGATTACTCAATTGATGACCGGACATCCTTTAAATCATCATCTTCCTGCGCTACATACGGCTTTGCGTAGTTTTGAGCATGCGCCTTTGTGGGTCAATCAAGTCAATATTACACAGGAGATCAATGCAGTTCGTGAACGAATGCGGATGATGTCTGAACAAATTCGTAACGGTCAATGGTTGGGATATTCTGGGCGGCCTATTACTGATGTGGTTAATCTCGGTATTGGTGGATCGATGCTCGGTCCGCAATTTTGCCTCGATGCGTTGGCTGATTGTGCCATCAAATCCATGGGATTTTACTTCATCTCAGATTTTGATAATGATGCGTGTCAGCGTGTATTAAAGCATTTGAATCCTGAGACGACACTCTTTATCGTGTCTTCAAAATCGTTTACCACCACTGAAACATTATTGAATGCAAAAAAAGTTGTGGAATGGGGTGGCTACTCAAATTACCTCCCGCAGCATTTTATTGCGGTCACTGCCAATGTTGCAAGAGCTACTGATTTAGGATTTCAGCATATTTTACCCATCTGGTCATGGGTTGGTGGGCGTTTTTCAGTCTGTTCGGCAATTAATTTGATTACTTGTATTGCTATTGGGTACGAAGACTTTGTAGAATTGCTACGTGGTGCTGCGGCAATGGATGAGCATTTTCGAGTGACTGAGATCAAGCGTAATTTGCCGGTCATGTTGGCATTATTAGGAATTTGGAATAATAACAATTTAAAAATCCATAATTTACTGATTTTAACGTACGCTCAGTCCCTGCAATGGTTGGTGCCTCATTTGCAACAATTGGAAATGGAGAGCAATGGCAAATCAACTGATCGAGACGGCCGGGATGTGAATTATGCAACGGTACCGATTATTTGGGGTGGCTCTGGCAATCAGGCGCAGCATAGTTATTTTCAAATGTTGTCGCAAGGTACGCATCGATTAAGTGCTGATTTGATCAGTTTAAGTTCTTTAGATAATCATGTGATTGAACGGCATAAAGAGGCTTTGGTGTGGAGTGGGCATGAAGAGAATAATCCAAATCGCTATATTCCGTGTAACCATATTCAATTGCAAGATAATTCGCCGTTTACTATTGGGTCATTGATTGCCTTGTATGAACATAAAGTTTTTGTGCAGGCAATGATTTGGAATATCAATCCATTTGACCAACCTGGTGTAGAACGAATGAAACAGAAAATGGAGCAGTGGATACCGGATAAATCGTCGATTTTTTAGGATGATCTTAATAATATTGAGAGGTGGGAATGAAAGTAGTGATATTGGCGGGTGGTTATGGCACGCGTTTGAGCGAAGAAACTGATTTACGCCCCAAACCGATGGTTGAAATCGGGGGAAAGCCTATTTTATGGCATATCATGAAAATGTATGCCGCACATGGCCTCACTGAGTTCGTGGTTTGTCTCGGCTATAAAGGTTATATGATCAAAGAATACTTCGCCAATTATTTTTTACATACCTCAAATGTGACGTTCGATTTGGCCAAAAACCACATGGAAGTGCATCAAAATCGTGCGGAACCGTGGTCAGTGACTCTGGTGGATACTGGAGAAAAAACTATGACAGGCGGGCGATTAAAGCGGGTTCAACCTTATATTGGCGATCAAGATTTTTGCTTTACCTACGGCGATGGTCTTAGTGATGTGAATATTCAGAAATTAATTGCTTTTCACCAAGAAAAGAAACGCTATGCTACTGTGACCGCAACCCAAATGCCGGGGCGTTTTGGCGCATTGACTATCGATCAACATCGGGTAGAAAGCTTTTGTGAAAAACCGCAGGGCGAAGGCGGTTGGATCAGTGGGGGCTTTTTTGTATTGTCACCGAAAATTTTTGATTATATCGAAGGCGACGCGACCATATGGGAAAAAGACCCGGTGGAACGTCTGGCCAGTGAAGAACAAATGTCTGCCTATTTTCACGACGGTTTCTGGCAGCCTATGGATACGCTATTACATAAAAAGCAATTAGAAGATTTGTGGCGAAGTGGCGAAGCCCCATGGAAGAATTGGCATGAAGAATGATTTGCAGACTTTTTGGCGAGGGAAAAAAGTATTTCTGACGGGGCATACTGGGTTTAAGGGTAGTTGGTTATCCTTATGGCTACAGCATTTGGGTGCAGAGGTGTGGGGTTACGCGTTGCCACCAGAAGGCGAATTGAATTTATTTACTCAAGCGCGTGTGGCCGACGGCATGCATCATATTTTAGCCGATGTCAGTGATGCCAAACGATTGCTCACAGAGATGCAAGCCTGTCAGCCAGACATCGTGATCCATATGGCTGCACAAGCTCTGGTTCGATATTCGTACCAACATCCCATCGAAACGTATCAAACTAATGTGATGGGTACAGTCCATGTGCTTGAAGCTGCCAGACAAGTGTCGAGCATTCGAGCTGTGGTCAATGTGACTTCCGATAAATGTTATGCCAATCGCGAAATGATTTGGGGTTATCGAGAAAATGAACCGATGGGCGGCTATGATCCCTATAGTTCGAGCAAAGGATGCGCCGAATTGGTCACCGATGCGTATCGAAATTCTTACTTTATGCCAGCGAGTATCGGGTTAGCATCCGCGCGCGCCGGGAATGTGATCGGCGGTGGAGATTGGGGCGTTGATCGTCTGGTGCCAGATGTTATACGTGCCTGTATTGCACAAGAGAATGTGATTTTACGCTTCCCCAAAGCGATTCGACCTTGGCAGCATGTTTTAGATCCCTTAAGTGGTTACTTGCAATTAGCTCGATTGCTGTACAGCGATCCAATTCAATACTCTCAAGGATGGAATTTTGGTCCCAATCACCAGAAGACCTATCCAGTAGCGTGGATCGTAGAGGGTTTGTTACATGCTTGGGGTGGGTCATCTCGAATTGAATATCATGCTCAGGAGCAGGCACATGAGGCCCAATCGTTGGTTTTGGACAGCGCCAAAGCCAGCCAATTTTTACATTGGTCACCTCGTTGGACCATTACGGATGCGCTACAAAAAATAGTCGCTTGGCATCAGCAAGCGTTGACTGAAGAGAATATGCGTGCGTTTACTTTACAGCAAATTAATGAGTATTTAGAGGAGAAAGAACCATGTCAACCCAATATTTGAGTGTTCCTTACGGCCGTACAGTTCATGGCGAAGAAGAAATTGCTGCAGTGGTGAATGTGTTGAGAACATCGACCCAAATGGGTAAACATGTTCGTGACATGGAAGAAAAAGTGGCCGCGTCATTTCAAAAACAATACGGCATCATGCTCAATTCGGGTTCTTCTGCAAATTATTTGGCCATTGAAATTTTAGCGTTACCTGAAGGCTCAGAAGTGATTACGCCTATTTTGACGTTTTCAACTACAGTAGCACCTTTGGTGCGCAATAAATTGGTTCCAGTATTCATTGATGTGGAGCCGGGTACGTATAATATTGATGCCAAAAAAGTTGAGGCGATGATTACGCCCAAAACCAAAGCATTGATGATTCCCAATTTATTGGGCAACCTTCCCGATTGG
>CAZBSX010000157.1:0-4567 GCA_964494305.1 uncultured Legionella sp.
CTCATTATCAGACCATCCCGATTTTATTTTACACCAGCATTGTAAAAATACTTTTTTTTCAACCAGTTTTTCCATATCCAAACGCGCCTGAGTCGCCATTTCTTTCAATTTTTCCCCTTTATCGCCAATAATCATACGTTTATGACTTTCTTTATCCACCCAAATTAATGCGCCAATACGCACTAAATTCGGCGTATCTTCGTACTGTTCGATTTCTACCGTCGTAGAATAAGGTAATTCCTGGCCACAAAGGCGGAAAATTTTCTCGCGTACTAATTCAGCACATAAAAATTTTAGCGAGCGATCTGTCAGTTGATCAGCAGGGAAAAAATGCGGAGATTCCGGTAAATAAGGCTGCAATTTGGTATGTAACACAGACACTTGCACACCAGTGCGCGCTGAGATAGGGATAATGGCCGCAAAATCATAGCGTTGAGACAATTGATCGATCCACGGCAATAAACTTTGCTTATCGGCAATTTTATCCACTTTATTGACCACCAACACACAGGGAACTTTGGCAGATTGAATCAAGTTTAAAACATACTCATCTTCATCACGCCAAATCATGCCATCAATGACAAACACAATCACATCCACATCATTGAGCACGCGAATGGCTGTTTTGTTCATCATACGATTCATGGCTTTTTTTGAGCCAAGATGGATACCCGGCGTATCAACATACACAAACTGATGATCACCGTCGGTGCGCACACCTAAAATACTATGCCGAGTGGTTTGCGGTTTGCGTGAGGTAATACTGAGCTTATGGTCCAAAATTCGATTCAATAAAGTTGATTTGCCCACATTGGGACGTCCTACCAAGGCAATATAACCACAATGATTTGTCATAAACACTCTACAGATTGCGAAAATACCTTAGTTTATCATAAATCTATGCAGTAGGAGTTAATGTGAGATATTTGTCAATCTCATGCTCTAATACTTGCATTTCTTGTTTTGCACCAAACGCATAAAACATATCCGGATAACCGCGTACGTTTTGATTCCGCGCCAAAACGCCAGAAAAATGAAGTCCACATTTCGCAAAAACAGTCAAAATCAAGTTGAGCGCCGAGTTCAATAAAGACTTACTGGTCCAGCGTAACGCTTGATAGTTTTCTACCAATTCGTCCTGGTGGTGTTCATAATACGCCCTAGGGTCCGACGTATTCAGACCTGCTCTTAAGATTCGAGTAATATTTTGCACTTGTTGATTGTTAGGGCGTGATTGCGCAAAATCATCAATTTTTTGCAACATCATCGCTTTCGGTGTTATTTCAATGGGTTGAGATAGATTGACTATGTGTTGCTCAAAAGTATCCATCCCCACACTCAACAACGGAGAAACTTCACAATACGTCATTTGATTTTCCTTCGCAAATGCTTGGGCTTCCTCGGTTGTAACGTGTCTATTTTCTTGCTGTTTATCGCATTTGTTGCCGACTAGAATAAATTGGGTAGTCTTAGGGCAGTGCTTTTTGGCTATTTCAATCAGAGCAGGCAGACCGAGATAAGAGCTTCGGTTGCCTACATCAAACACTAACACACCTATTTGCGCTGATCTCCAATACATGGGCAACAGAGAGCGATATTTTTCTTGGCCACTTGTATCCCAACACTGATACTTAAAGTCTGCAGTACTTTTTGTAGCAAACTGAGCACCAACCGTCGCCACCGTATAGGCGTGATATTCGTTACGTACCCATCGGTTGATCAAGGCAGTTTTTCCCACAGATACATCACCAAAAAGCACAATTTTCACTTCTGCAACATTTGCTGTCATATAATCATACCTCTTGTGTAAGTGAGTTGACTGACCTGCACGAAAACTGATGAAACGCAACACAGGCGGATTGCATTGCTCGGTTTATCGTTTCACTCAAAACCAAATAGTTTAAAAAACAACCATTATATCAAAAAGCAGCCCCAAAAAAAAGCCCATGACTGTTTTTAATCAAAAAATCATAGACAATAGCAGCATTGTCCAACCAATAAGGGTTACCATGCGCAACCAAGGGTTTTCGTTGTTAGAAATCATCGTTGTTTTAGTTATTCTCAGTATTCTACTTAGTTTTGCCTACCCATCCTATCAACAACACCTCATACGTATGCATCGTTTAGAAGGACAAATGGCATTATTAGATTTGGCGAATCGAATGGAAATTTATTTTGCACAATTCAATACATACGCTGAAGCGAGTATAGGCAATGGCTCGGAGCATGACGTCTTGTCTACAGCCCTGACCAGCCAAGGTTGGTATGCGCTATCGATTCAATCTGCCTCAGAAACGCATTTTATCTTACAAGCTATCCCGCAAAATACGCAGGCCAGATACGATAGACGCTGCCAAACATTACGCTTTGATGCGCAAGGACAGCAGAGTATTGCTGCTGGTCCCAGCGGGAATCCGCAGGGCACTTGGCAGGAGTGTTGGGGATGAATGCGTCGAGATGCAGCTACGCCACTCCTCAGCACGAACGAGGGTAAAATTTACAAACTCCGTTCGGATTGAGGAGCTGCAAAGCAGCGTCTCGAAATCCCACGTTGTCTATTCATGCGTCGAGACGCAGCTACGCCGGTCCTCAGCACGAACGGCTCAAATCACTTGTCTTCGATCTCTTCACGTACCGTATTCACATCCACGACCAGGGCTTGTTCGACTAATTCTTTTAAGGTGGATTCCGGCATGCTGCCTGATTCGGAATAAATCGCAATGCCTTGTTTGAATACCATGAGATGTGGAATAGAACGTAATTCAAAAAGTTCAGCCAATGCTGGCTCTTGCTCGATATTGACGGAACCAAATAAAATATCAGGATATTGAGCTGAAACCTTTTCATAAATTTCTTTAAATTGCTTGCAAGGCACACACCAAGGCGCCCAGAAATCAACAAAAATGATTTGCTGCTGAGTCAAGAGCGTTTCGAATTGATCAGCTTGAATCGGTTGAACTCGAGATTGGTGATCATACCCTATCGTTGCTAACAAGCGTTGATAAATCGCTTCTACATCCCCTTCTCCAGAGACTTGGTGAAATTGCGGTGCCATCGGATCACCACTATTCGCCCATGATTGATAATAATCAATCAACGGTGCGGTTTTATCATAATAAACCTGCAAGCGCTTACGAACAATGGCTTCTTGATCGTCTTCTCGCAATACCAAAGGTTCTTGCGTTTCATCATCAAAACCAGCTTGCTTTGGCGGGTGATACAGTACGTGATAAACACGACCCGAAGCGGGATGGACCCGCCGCCCACTGATTCGACGTACAATTTCCTCATCATCTACGGCAATTTCAACCACATGATCCAAGCGAATCTGCGCATCTCGTAACGCCTGAGCTTGCGGAATAGTCCGCGGAAACCCATCCAATAAAAAACCCGCTTTACAATCATCTTGCTGCAGACGTTCTGCAACCAATTCAATCATAATATCATCAGATACCAACCGGCCTTCATCCATAATTTTTTTTACGTTGGTCCCAATCTGGCTCCCAGACGCAACCGCTGCGCGTAACATGTCGCCAGTAGAAATCTGCGGAATATGAAATGTTTTCATTAATTTTAAGGCTTGCGTCCCTTTACCAGCGCCGGGACCTCCTAATAACATTAAGCGCATCACGCTCATTACAATGTACTCCTCAAGATATCTATAAGCTTATCAGGCAGATAACGCTTTACTATCAACCGAACTGAGTGTGAAGTCAAGTTACCCAATCTCAACCTTATCTTCGGCAGTATGCCAATTGCGCACGGTATATTTGTGCTCGATTTGCTACTTTGCGCGCCACTGGCAATAACCAAGCTTTACGCAAATGAGTTTTGTGCATATAGCCCCCCACGCCTTCATGATAGGCCAGATACAGATCATACGCATTGGCACGCGCAATTCTTGCTCTCCGGTGCGCTTGATTGGCGTACCAGCCAATAAAATCAACGGCATCGCCAAAGTTGGTTCGCGAGGCAAAAAAGCCACCATCCGAATGACGGTATAATGCCCAAGTCCCATCGAGGGCTTGCGAATATCCGTACGCTGAGGTTGGCCTTTTCCAAGGAATCATAGAAAATAATTTAGTTCTGGGTGGTCTGGCATGCGCAACAAATTTTGATTCTTGATGCATAATCGCCATTTGAACGTGCACGGGAACACGCCATCGCCTTTCAACTGATTTTGCTGCTCGATACCAACGTGGATTTTCTTTAAATATCCGGCAGACATTTGACACATCTGTCGGCTGGCGGGATGGCATACACCCAATTAATGTAAACAGCGCCAATCCAAGCAATCCTAAAAATTTTAAACCTTGCATCATGTATTATATTCTCAATCTATTCTAATCGTAGGTTGGGCCTTGGCCCAACGAGACACTGAAACATCCCTATGTAAAACGGAGCCATCTGGCTCCGTTTATAAAATAATGTTCACACCCTTCACTATTCTACAAAACCCTTCTCACGGTAATCCTGGCTCTCAAAATGCAAGCTATCATCACGCATACTGAGCAGGACATGGCCACCGTTGGCAAGCTTACCAAAGAGCAACTCATCCGCCAATGGT
>CAZBSX010000158.1:0-4560 GCA_964494305.1 uncultured Legionella sp.
GGTATTGAGGATAGTGCGAAATAGCGTTTTATCTGCGTTCATGTTCTTTAAGCCCACTTCAAAATTTAAGAGCGGGTAAGCATGGAGTTCGAAAAGATACTTCTCGTGGGTTGCTACGTGCAGGGTGGAGGCTGGCGGCTGAGTTGAGTGGTTACGTGTTTGCATAGCACCTTAAATAAACCGATACCTTAGTGCATTGTGACTCGGTGTCGGGCTGCCGTCAAGTCCGTGCCGGCCAGTTTCTAAAGTCAAATGAGAAAATAGATGCAATTTCTCCTAAATCCTGGTATGATACTGACCAGATTTTACATTACTTTATCAGGATAAGGCATGACTAGTTTTTCAGAATTGCAATTAGCCCCTAAATTGTTGAGCGCAAGTGATGATTTAGGTTTCCAAACCCCATCTCCCATTCAACAACAAACCATTCCTTGGATGTTACAAAAACGCGATATGATTGCCTTGGCTCAAACTGGGACTGGGAAGACAGCGGCGTTTGCTTTACCGATTCTGGAAAATTTGGTTTTAGACTCGACTGTGCCACAAGCATTGATTCTTGCACCAACGCGTGAACTTGCAATTCAAGTCGGTGGCCATTTTGAGGCACTGGGTAAGTATTTGCCAGGGTTACAAGTCACGATCATTTGTGGTGGACAAGATTATCGCCCGCAATTGACGAAGTTACGTAACGGTGCTCACGTGGTTGTTGGCACACCAGGACGAATCCTCGATCATTTAGAGCGCGGTACTTTAAAATTAGATCGGTTACGGACCTTGATTTTAGATGAAGCGGACGAAATGTTGCGCATGGGTTTTATAGAAGATGTGGAAACTGTTTTGAAAAAATTGCCAACTGAACGGCAAATTGCTTTATTTTCTGCAACAATGCCACCCAGAATTCGTCAAATTGCAAAAAATTACTTAAAAGATCCAGTGGCAATAGAAATTCGTGAATCCACTGCAACTGTAAAAAGTATTGAACAACGTTATGTACATACAGCTCAATCGCAAAAACCGAATACGCTGTTGCGGATTTTGGCTGTGGAAGATTATCAAAGTATGATCGTGTTCGTCCGGACCAAATCAAGCACGGAAGAGGTTGCAGAAGCTTTGGTTGCACAGGGCTATCGCGCTATGGCGATTCATGGCGACATCTCACAAGCGTTACGTGAGCGGATCATTGCGCAATTTAAACAAGGCGCGATTGATATTTTAGTCGCTACCGATGTGGCAGCACGAGGCTTGGATGTGGATCGTGTAACGCACGTGATCAATTACGACATGGCTCATGACTGTGAAACGTACGTTCATCGTATTGGTCGGACTGGGCGAGCAGGGCGAAGTGGGGTTACGATTTTATTTGTTACGTCACGCGAAAGTCGCATGTTGGCAATGATTGAACGCCACACGCGACAACCTATTGAAAAAGTTACGGTACCTAATGATGGGATGATTCAAAAAGCGCGTGAGCAACGCGTTAAACAACGAATTACTGATCGTTTAGAGCATGAGCATTTGGCTGCATACCAACACATTGTTGATACGTATTTGGCAGAAAATCCTGAAGTAACAGCGCGTCAAGTTGCTGCGGTGTTAGCGTTAGAACTGCATCAAGATAGATCGTGGGAGCGTAGTTTGCCTGCAGTGATTACAGAACGTGAACGACATGATGCGAGAGCAAGTCATCCTTCGCGTGGTGGAGAGCGTTCTGGACACTCGCGATCACGGTCGTCGAATGATCGTTCAGCGGTTAGAGCGCCGCATCGTGCAGGTCCAACGGATCAACAAGAATTATTCCGGATTGATGTAGGTCGTGTACATGGCGTTAAACCTGGTAATATTGTGGGTGCGATTGCAAATGAAGCAGGATTGCAAAGTCGTCATATCACGGCATTAAAAATTCATGATGATCATTCTACGGTACAGCTCCCCAAAGGGATGAACAAAGAAATCATGCATAAATTAAATAAGGCATGGATTTGTGGACGTCAGCTTAATTTGACCGCTGTAGGTTCTTGATCAGGCTATGATGCGAGTGTGGATTGCCTTGGTGCTGACGGTTCTACTAATGGCAAACACGTGGGCAAACCCTATCTCCAAATTAATCATTTTTGGAGATAGTTTGTCTGATAATGGCAATAGCTACCAATATAGCCAGCATCAAACCCCCCCCGCGCCGCTTTATTTCAAAGGACGTTATAGTAATGGCCCAATTTGGGTTGATTACGCGCTTGCAACATTTTTTCCCAAACATGCACGCCAACATCTCTTAAATTATGCATTTGGAGGTGCTGGTGTATTTCAATGCCAAGCCAATTCTTTTATGTTACGTCAAGAAATTGATAGTTACTTGCTAACTCACTCTGCGCCACCGGGGCAAAATGATTGGTTTGTACTTTGGATTGGGGCGAATGACTATTTATTGCGCCCGGAACTTGCTTCCACAGCGGTTTCTAAAGTGGTTGCTGAAATTCAGCGCAATATCGTACGGCTGGTTGAGCATGGTGCGAAACATATTCTCATTATTGCGTTACCGGATTTGGGTAAATTACCTTTCGCCCGTGATTTAGATATGCGCTCGCAACTCACTGATATCGCTCATCGCCATAATCGTTTACTCCACCAACATATTCTTAAATTACAAAACCGTTTTCCAGCTATCAATTGGTTGTACGTAGATGTGAATCCAATCTTCATTGACGTATTGACCCATCCAGTTCAATACGGCTTTGTGCGGACGAAAGAACGGTGCGTGATGCCAGGCTTGCGAAATAACACAGCCAATTGCGTGAATTATGTTTTTCTCGATCAATTTCACCCGACCACCTTGGTCCATAAAATTTTTGCCAAGCAGTTGATTACAGTGTTACAGGCCGCTTAAAGCATCAAGGATAGGCAAATTTTTTATTGAGGGGTACTGTATATTCTTTATTAAATATTATGTACAATATAAAACCACTATGGGTTTTTGAGAGATTACTATGGCAGAAGCACAAGACGAACAACGTTCTATCCAATCTGAGCTGGATCAGCATGCCAGTCTGCCCGATAGGCTTGAAAAACGGCATCTTTTGGCGCTATTTCCTCAATTAGGCTATGAACGGGTTGAGAATCAAAGTGCTTTATCGAATGATAGTAATGAGATCATGCCACTGTATTATACTCATGCTCAGATTTTGCTTTTTCCCCCTAGTACGGATAACCCTAATAATAATTTGGATCTGAATGGCATTGCACATAATATTGACCGTGTTTGTCGAGTAAATTCGAAGATATTAACAGAAAAAGATTTCATCGTGTTTCCGGTCTTAGAGGAATGGAATGTGTTGCGTACACCTCGGAAATCTTGGGTGCTTGTCGTCTATGACAAAACGACACAATTTCTTCATTTGATTGACCCAACTGGCCATGGGCGGCCAAATTACTATGAAAATGCGGGTAATCTGAAACCTTTGGAAAAAGCTGTAACATTAAAATTTGCGGAAAAAAATATTCAGATTACAGCTAACGGTAAGCTGCTATTACAAAAACATTATCTTGGTATTCAAGATAAAAGTGATATTGTATCTAGCGGTCATTGGATATCTTATATTCTCCACCGAATGAACCAAATGACAACGCTCATCACTTTGCTGCAAAACGAGTTTTCGCCCACAGCGAAACCAGCGATTCAGGCCGTAAGAGATGAACTTTTGCATGTTATGTATCCTGTGATACAAGACGACTCGAGTGACAAGTGTGATAAGATTGGACCCTCAAACGATACGCTCGATCTTGTGCCAAAATTTGAAGTGATGAACTATGGTCAAATAGAGCATGACCCTTCTTCTGTGACACGATCTTTTTTATCTTCTTCTGGAGATCATGGAAATGACACAAGTGGCTCAGCGCCTTCGCACCGTTTTAGCTTGGATGTGTATACCGCGCTTATTTTTGGTGGTACCGGGTTAGCGGTATTTGCTTTGGTTTGTCTCTCTGGCGCTATTTCTGCTGTGCCTGCTGCGATTGCTACCGGTATGTTAGGTCTAGGTACGGTCATGTTTTTGGGTGGTGTATTAGGTAAATTGGGTGTATTTCGGGCGTTGAGTGGTTCTGGTGCTGGCGGCGAAAATACCAATACGCTCCGATCTGTTCCAGCATTGTAGGTTGGGCCTTGGCCCAACGAGGTGCTGTTGTTGCGAGGTACTGTTGTTGGGCCAAGGCCCAACCTACGGAACAACCGCTCACCAACCCTGCATGAGGCAGATCTTTTCATACGCTTTGCGGATTTGTTGTGTTTTTTCTGTAGCTGATTTGATGCTGTTGGCTGAGGCCCCTTTGGCGATTAATTTATCCGGATGATAATGGCTGATTTGACGGCGATACGCTTTTTTGACCTCTGCTTTGGTGGCATTAGGTTGGATTTTTAGAATAGTATACGGATCCTCAGTACCATAGCGATAATTGGGCGGTGGTTGTTGCTGGTAATGTTGCTGTTGTTGGTGTTGATAGCGTTGGTAGGATTGGTAATCTTGTTGTTGTGCTCTTGATTGTTGTCGGTTTCCATACCATGGACAATCG
>CAZBSX010000159.1:0-4536 GCA_964494305.1 uncultured Legionella sp.
TCAAAGAATTCCACGTGCATTGTATAATTTTGAGTTAATGGACCGCCGGGTAACAGTCACCTTAGAAAACCCCGAGGAACACAATAGCAGAATACGTGCTTTGTATAACATACCCCCTCGACCATTAAACGCAATAAGGAATGATGCTGCTGCAAGCAAAGTTTATGCCCTATACAATAGCGCACATTGTCACGAAGTTTTGGGTAATATCAGCGAGGCAGTGGTCACTTTACGTAAAAGTTTAAAATTAAGTTCTTACGATGCTGCAGACAAACTATTAGACACATGGCATGTTCAAGAAAAAATAGAGCAGTTAAAAGAGTGTATTGCAAACAAAGCATTCCGTGGTTTTATGAAACACACGCTTTTTGGGACTAGTGCCAAAACACAAACTAGCACTGACCGTATTGAAAACGCTAACAAATTTGAAATCTAAACACTGATGACACTATGTCCAATGCACCCTTGCGTATAGCCACTCGCAACAGTCCACTCGCTTTATGGCAAGCACGATATATAGCCAATCAGATCTCAATCCGATCACCCGACCTTTCGATTGAATTAGTCCCGATGACAACATCTGGAGATCGGTTTTTAAATTCCCATCTGGCCGATAAGGGCGGAAAAGGCTTGTTTGTCAAAGAATTAGAAGACGCATTATTACAAAATCGCGCAGACCTTGCAGTCCATTCAATGAAAGACGTGCCAGCAACGTATCCCGAAGGTTTGGGGATTGTAGCCATTGCACAACGAGAAAACCCTTACGACGCACTAGTCAGCCAACATTACCCATCTCTAGAAACTTTACCTCAGCATGCAACCGTTGGCACATCGAGTTTACGCCGCCAGTCACAATTATTGGCCTTTCGCCCCGATCTCAACATTGTCACGCTTCGTGGTAATGTTCAAACTCGCCTTAACAAACTCACGACCGCGCCTTTTGATGCTATCATTCTTGCTGTTGCTGGATTGATTCGCATGGATTTGCGCGAACAAATCACCCAAACACTTCCCGAACACATTATGCTCCCAGCTTGCGGTCAAGGCGCTTTGGGGATTGAATGTCGCTTAGATGACCATCAAACTCAGGCATACATTACACCTCTGAATGATCCAGATACAGCCTTATGTGTGCACACCGAACGCCAAGTCAATGCATTATTGGGTGGCAATTGTCACGTTCCTGTTGCTGTGTATTGTCAAATTCGGGCCAAGCAGCTCGTTTTACAAGCCAAAGTGTTATCTGTAGATGGCAAAACCGTTCTGTCTGCACTGAGTACCGGCGCGCAACAAGAGGGACTCCAAATCGCACAGGCATGCTTTCAACAACTCTTAGCGCAAGGAGCACAGCAATTACTAGCACTCAATTAAATGGGTTGCGTGTCCTCAATACTCGACCTCAGCAACAATCGGCTGATTTAAGTCATCAAATTCGAGCTGCGGGTGGGATTGCAATAGAATATCCAACGATTCAAATTACGCCCCTCCCATTCATCTGGCTCGACGAACTTCCACTGCTTACGTCGATTCAAAAAGCCATTTTTGTCAGTGCAAATGCAGTGACTCATTTTTTTGCAGGATTACAGCGCAAACATATCCAATGGCCCGCTACAATTGAGACATTCGCAATCGGAAACGGCACAGCTACTGCACTAAACCAACATCAGGTTACCGCAGTTCAAACCCCTAAAACTGCAGATAGTGAACATTTATTAGCCATGCCGTCTTTACACAATATTCAGCACCAATCTGTATTCATCATCAGTGGCGAGAAAGGCAGACCGTTGCTCGATACCAGTTTACGCGATCGAGGTGCTATCGTGCACAATTTAGCAGTGTACCGACGAGTTCTGCCAGAAAAAAACGTGCAATTTACTCATACATTATGGCAAGATGATGCAGTCGATATTATACTGATCTTGAGTCAGGAGGCGATGGATAATTTGTTTGTCTTATTTGAAGAAGCCGCCAGACCGTGGCTTCGATCCAAACCTTGGATTGTCATCAGCCCACGTCTAGTTGATATCGCACATCGACATCAAGTAAGGACTGTGATTCTCTCCCCTTATGAGGACATTTTAACTACACTGAGATTGTATGAACATGGACGAAACACCCAGTATTGACCCAAACAGCTATTCTTCTACACCTGTGTCAGGTAAACCACCTGAAGCCGCTCAACCCGAACGACCCTCTCGTTTTTGGGCAATCTTGTTCATCAGCGTGATCGCACTCGGACTCAGCGGATTTACCTTGATCCTATACCAACGCATGAGTACTCAAGTTCAAAAGATGAATACGACCGCACCCCACCAAGTCCAACCTGAACCCCATTGGCAATCTTTGCAAACCCAAATTCAGACTTTGACCCACACTCAAGACCAACTATTGACCCAAATCACAGCCAATCAGCACCAAATTCGGAATATCATGCAAGAACAGCATTATCAAACGCAAGATTGGGAAATCCAAAAAGCGCGCCATTATCTAGAATTAGCTCAAATTAATGCAGAATGGACGCATGATACGGCAACGATTACCGCGTTATTACAGTATGCCGATCACATTTTTGCTCGCCTCAATGATCCCAGTTACCAATCCATCCGCAAAGCCATTGCGCAAGATATGACAACCTTTACTCAAATCAAACCCATTGATACCATAGGAATTTTAGCCAAACTCAACGCAATCAATCAAGATCTTGGACGACTAGATACCCGACCTTTTCCAGTACGTCCATCGAAGCCAAAACCATCGATTGCGCCCGTTACATGGCAAGATAACTTGCAAGCGAGCTTGGAACAATTGCGTGGATTGGTCGTCGTTCATCATCAAGATGAGGCATGGATAGCACCGCTCAGTAGCGATTACCTTGCCGTATTACGCGAAACGATTCGGATGAATCTACAACAAGCTGAAATTGCCGTCATTGAACAGCAACAAACGCTGTATGATCTTGCTTTGAAGGCTGCTTTGCATGGTATTTGTTTGGGTTACAATCAGGACGAGCCTAAGACTCGAACCGTGATCCAAGCGTTGCAAGCACTGCAAAATACGACCGTGGCTCACCCGCTGTCAAAACTCCAACCGTACCTACAAATTTTGGATCATCTGACCCTGCCTACATCACAAGATGACTTACCCCTCAAGGCCGCATCATGATCTTACGTATTGTCATCATGTTTGGTTTACTCCTGGCTTCCATCTATTTGGGCCTCTGGGTCCGGCAGGATCCAGGATATGTTTTGATCACAATTCATCATTGGGCGATAGAATCGACGTTTTGGGTCGCTGCTGTGGCACTCCTGGTATTCATGATTGTACTGAGTATGGTAGGCACGATGGTCAAAAATATCTTATATCTTCCCAAACATTGGCAAGAGTGGCGCCAACATCTCCGCTTCAGTCGAGCACAAGCCAAAACCAAACGTGGCTTGATAGAATTTAGTGAAGGACACTGGAAAGTCGCTAAAAAATACCTGATTGCAGCCGCCCCCAATGTAGACTTGCCACTCGTTAATTATTTAACGGCTGCTCGAGCTGCAGAAAAAATGGGAGATCACATCTTACGCGACCAATATTTGCATCAGGCCCAAGAGGCAGCACCCGACGCAACGATTGCCATCGAGCTCACGCAAGCGCAACTCCAAGTCGATAATCAAGAATGGGACGAAGCATTAGCCACACTCAATGCCTTACAAATTATTACACCTGATCATCCTGTTGTGCTGCAACTCTATCTGAAAGTCTATCAGACCCTCCATAATTGGCCTGCTCTCATTGCAATCTTACCCAAGATGAAAGCGAGCAACACGCTATCTGACACTGAACTTCATTCAATTAAAAAAAATGCCTATTTGGCTATGCTCCAAGCAAATCTTGGAACAGACGATCAACCACTCCCCTCCGACATCAAGACAGCCATTCAAAATTTACCCAAAGATTTAAAACATGATCCTGAAATCACGATTTGGTACAGCCGTCACTTAGTCAATACTCACCAAGATCAAACTGCTGAAAAACTAATTCGAGAACACCTAAAAACAAGTCAAGATGAGGATCTCATTACATTATATGGCCACATCGGCACCGACTATGCACGAATTCCATTTATTGAATCACTCATTCAACAAGCGCCTAATTCCGCCGCGCTACATTTATGTCTTGGGCGGCTCTATGTTGCCAAACAAGTTTGGGGCTCTGCTAAAACGCACTTGGAAACAAGCATTCATCTTCACCCCACACCACAAGCATATCATGACCTAGGTAAATTATTAGAAACACTGGATAGGCAAGCAGAAGCTTGCCAGATGTATCGACTGGGATTAGAAATAAGTTTGGTACGTGGAAACGATTAATTAATGTAGGTTGGGCCTTGGCCCAACCTACACTCCGTCCTCATCCCTGTAATAATTAATCCCAATTTTAACGCGCTCACGCTCATTTTTTTTACGCCAAGCATTGGTGTCACGCAATGAATATACACATCCACAGTACTCTTGTTTATAAAAGTTCTCACGTTTAGCAATCTCGTAC
>CAZBSX010000160.1:0-4531 GCA_964494305.1 uncultured Legionella sp.
ATCAGCCGCCACCGCATAGAAATAATGACTGGACTCAAGGCTATAAATCAACAATGGTAGCATCATGGTCGCAGGCGGACTCATCCAAGTATTATCCGCAAATTCGGCAACTTGATACGGCTTATTCATGTAGATCATTTGATCGGTATCATACCCAGCCGATGCACTGGGTTGCATGACGACAATCGACCGATGCTGATGCGAAGACATCGGTGCAACTCGACCCAGCGTATTCAATTGATACCGATTGGGGTTACTTGCAGAAAAAGGCATACATCCCGTTAAAACCATGGCCAATAGGCACCCAATATGGTTTTTATTCCATGTAAACATCTTGCTCATTCTCCAGGTCCCTTTTTAGGTGGCATACTGCCACGAACCAGTACGGCAGGATTACGGCGCAATTCAGCGCTCAATTGCTCGATATTGGCAGCAATGGCATCCAATCGATGTAATAACGACACTGCCGGCGGTACAGCTTGCTGAGAAATCTGATCAATGGCATCTTTGCCCGACTGCATCGTCGTATTCATTTGTTTACCCGCTATCGACACATCATGAGACATCTCGGTAAAACGCGCAATACTCTCGCTTAAATCTGCCGTCACTTTCGGCATTTGCTTCAAGGTATCACTCAACGCTTTGTCGTTAGTGGCAAAGATTTTAGAAACACCCTCTAAATTCTGTAAAATTGATTTAAAATTCTGTGCATTTTCTTTTGACATAAAGCGTCGCATACTCTTGCTTAAATCCGTGAGCGTCTTCTCCATTTGATTTAAAAACGAAGCTTGATATGGAATCACCGGATAGCGCTCCCCGGGTTTGGCTCGAAGTGGCGTTGGATCAGATGATGTCACTGATAATCCTAAGTACGTAGTCCCTGTAATGCCCTGTGCAATCAAAGTTGCAACCGTACAGACCGTAATCGGAGTTCCTTCCTCGATTTTTAAGAGTAACCGTACCAACTGTGGATTGATTTTATCTAAGGTAATCTCACTAACAAAGCCAACTTTCACCCCATTGTATTTTACCAAGGCGCCTTCACTTAACCCAGAAACCGCTTCTTGCATGTTGACCGTGTAATAGTTGTAAGATTTGCGATTAAACCCCTCAGATAACCATAGTGCAGTGGTGAGGAGGCCCAATAACATCATCACAACCGCAATGCCTACTAGGGTGTAATTTGCTTTAGACTCCAAGTCAATGCTCCTATTATTGATTACTAAAATAATCCACAATCAAAGGATGTGGGTCACGCATCAATTCCTCGATAGGTGCGACTTTTAAGACGCGCCCTTCTCCCAAAAATGCCACGCGATCGGTTACCCGTTTTAAAGATTCAATATCATGACTGACAATGATAACCGTCAAATTTAATACGTCTCGTAAAAACAACAACAAATGATCAAATTGTTTGGCACTGAGTGGATCCAACCCCGAGGTTGGTTCATCCAAAAATAATAATTCAGGATCCATGGCAATTGCCCGCGCTGCAGCTGCTCGGCGCTGCATGCCACCACTTAACTCCGCTGGATATTTTCCAGCCGCATCTTCCGGCAAACCTACCAACGCAATTTTTAACATGGCCAATTCTTGAATCATTTTTTTACCCAAATGACTCAATTCCTGAATCGGAAACATCACATTTTCCAATACTGTCATTGCTGAAAATAACGCACTTTGTTGAAATAACATTCCCCAGCGATGACGAATTTTATTGGCTTCCTTCTCACTTAAGTGCCGTATATTTTTACCAAAAATGCGAATCTCTCCGGCAGTTGGTTGCAATAACATCAACAAACTGCGCAGTATCGTGGTTTTCCCGCTCCCACTGCCACCAATAATCGCAAAAATTTCACCCTGATTGACGGTAAAATTAACATCCGAATGCACCCATTGCACACCAAGACGATTTTTTAATCCCTCGACTTCAATAATCGGCTCAGCCATTTATAGTCCTTGCCAACTATAAATCACAGAATACACGGCATCCGTCATAATAATCAGGGACAACGACTGCACAACAGAGCGAGTGGTCTGACTTCCCACACTATCTGCACTATATCCCACTTGAAACCCTTGAAAACACCCGACGAGAGCAATCAAGATCGAGAAAGCGGGGGCTTTGTATAAGCCTAGCATCATTTGCTTAAAACCAACAGAATCTTGTAAATGAAATAAAAAATCTTGATATCCGACTGATAATTTGTATTTTGACATCATCATCGCACCTAGGATCGAAAATATATCCGACCAGAAAATCAACAAGGGAAACATGATCGACAACCCCACCACTTTAGGAATGACGAGTAATTCCGTAGCCGATAACCCCATCGTATTTAAAGCATCTAATTCTTCATTAATTTTCATACTGCCAATTTGAGCAGTAAACGCAGATCCCGTGCGACCTGCCACGATAATCGCCGTAATCAGTGGACCGAATTCTCGAAAAATTGCCATACCGGACAAATACGCGATAAAAATAGTGGCACCATAGGTTTCCAGTTGTAAACCCATTTGATACGCCAACACCACCCCCACCAAGAAAGACAGCATTGCCAAGATGGGTAACGCATATAGACCGGTAGACGCCATATTAGAAAAAATACTGGCCCATTGCACGCGACTTTGACGACGTAGAATTCGGCTGATTTTCAACGTTGCATCGCCAATTAAACTGAGAAATCCTTTGGTTTGATCGATTTTATGAAAGGTCTCTTCACCGATTTCATAAAACACACTCGGCTCTTTGCGCTTTTGATATTTAAATTTTGTATTAACACGTTTTTTAGTGACCAAATCCAACAAATCCAATTGTTGTTTGGTAAATCCTACGAGTTTTATTTGATTACGTTGACGATTTAACACGTCCATACATTGCGTCAAAACCATCGCCCCGGCGCTATCCAAATGCTCTAAGGCTTTGCCTTCGATCACAACATCTTGCTCGCACGGCAATTGGCTTGCGTCTAATAGCGCCAGTACTTCTGTTAAATGCAAAGTTGACCAAGAGCCTAAGCATCGATAATAGTGTTGCTCGGCATCAAAAGTCAGTTGTGCAGAAGTCGTCATGGGAACCCATCAGATAACACAATATCTCCTAGCATCTTAACTGAAAGTGACGTCTATAGTCTAGCTACGATAATCTATGTTAAAATCCCCATTCTATTGGGCATAATGCATTAATTTCTGAGACCGTACCCTTATGAGTAGCGATTTTAGGCAGTTTGAACAACGCAAACAAGATCATATCGAACTCGCACTTCTGCCAACCAATCAGGCTACGGAGGCTTCGGTACTGGATAAAATCACTTTTTGGCATGAGGCATTACCTAATTTGAATTGGGCTGATCTCGACATCGCTTCAACTCGATTTGGTGAATCGATTCCGAATCCATTTATGATCAGTTCTATGACTGCTGGCCATCAGGCGGCTATCGCTATCAATACCAATCTTTTAGCCGCAGCCAATGCCAAACAATGGGCTATGGGCGTCGGATCGCAACGTCGCGAATTGAGTGACCCCAATGAATCTGCAATTTGGCGTAGTTTAAGACAAACTTTTCCCGATGTGACCTTATTTAGCAATTTAGGGATTGCGCAAGTGATCACCTCCTCCATTGATGATTTACAGCGCATCATGGATGCCATCTCTGCGCGCGCATTGATCATTCATTGTAACCCTCTGCAAGAAGCTATTCAGCCTGAAGGCACGCCAGAATTCAAAGGATGCTGGGAAGCACTCGAACAAGCTGTCAAAAAATTATCTTTACCGATCATTGTCAAAGAGACCGGATGTGGTTTTTCACCGACGACGTTAAAACGTTTACACGACATTGGTGTGCATGCCGTCGATGTGAGTGGCTTGGGCGGTACTCATTGGGGCCGAATTGAAGGTCATCGCGCATCGCCAACCTCCAATGAGCGCCGTGCGTCACAAATTTTTGGCTCTTGGGGTATGGATACGGTACAAAGCATCAAATTTGCGCATGAATTATCTCCATCCTATGAAATCTGGGGTTCGGGTGGTGTACGGCATGGATTGGATGCTGCAAAATTACTTGCTTTGGGCGCCACAACCATCGGATTTGCCAAGAATATGCTCGCTGCAGCACTCCATTCCAGCGATGCTGTGCAGAATGAAATGTCGGCCATTGAATATGAATTAAAACTCGCGCTGTTTTGCACTGGGAGTCGCGTGCTGACTGAGTTGCAGGAGAAGCTATGTCCGACATCCAAATGAATGACTTATTTACTGGATTCTCGAAACTCAACCGAGAAGAACGCTATGAACGACTTATCGCAATGGGCGCAATCACACCAGAAGAAGTTACCTATTTACAGCATGGCGGGATCCAAGATTGTCGAATTGCCGAACATTTAATTGAAAATGTGATCGGTCACTTTCAAATGCCGCTTGGCGTTGCTACACATTTTTGCATTGATGGAAAAACGCATGTGATCCCAATGGCGGTTGAAGAAACGTCGATCATTGCCGCCTTATCTAAAACGGCAAAGTGGGTCAAACAAC
>CAZBSX010000161.1:0-4513 GCA_964494305.1 uncultured Legionella sp.
TGGTGGGTTGCCTTTGGGGTATCAGTAGTTACTTTGTTGGTCGCGCAGTCCCGAATAATATCACAGCAGTTTTACCACTATTAACGCTCATATTGATCATCACTCTGCAATTAAATCGCTCTAAATTAGCGCAACAGTCCATACTCGTCATTCAGGCAATTGCAGTACCATTTTTATTTATAGTCATGATCGCCTTACCAGGCAACCCGGCGTTGGGATCCCTCATCCGTCAATTATCCACTTTCTCGGCTCATATTGAACAACAAATCCCGATTGCAACAACTGGGCCTGAATTATTGGCATTAATGCACAAAGCAAACATACAAGCCAACGACCTCATTGTATACAGTGGGTATGCAGCATTAGCGCCTCGACCTAAGTCAACCACACGCTTCGGTGAACAAACTTGGTTACCCTGCCCATTACAACTGTTAGAGCAACCGATCCCTGTTGAACACCAAGAATTGATTATTCGACGTTTTGTCGAGAGGTTAAAGCCCGATCAAGGCTACTTGGTACATGCCAAAGGGGAAGCAGAAGATCGTTATCTGATGTGGATAACCCTTTTAGAAAAGTATTTTAGACAAACCGCCATATTTGAAGGGCAGCATTGGATGATTGTGCGTTTCAATTTAAAAACAGCAGACCCTAGTCTCTAAAAAACCGTCCTAATATAGCATGCAAGTTTTGCTCCAAGCCTGCATCTATCTTCACCTTCACAAACCCCAAATGCCCTGGTTTATGAAGCATAATCAAGGTTACAGAATCCCCAGCAACTTTTTTATCTTGCCGCAGGCGAGTCATCATATCCTGCGTATTCAGTGATTTTAAAAGATGTCGGCTTTCTGCATCGATCAAACTTAAACATACGGTATTCATGCTAAAACAATCTTCACGCGCTAACAAACCCTGCTCAACACTCATCTGATTCACAATCATCATTCCAACCACCACTGCAATCCCATGCGGAATCGCATAGTCAGTCATGGCTTCAATCACATGGCCAATCGTATGGCCATAGTTCAACCCTTTACGAATGCCTTGCTCAAACTCATCGACTTCAATCACAGCGCGTTTCACAGCCAGAGCCTTCATGATCAATGGTTTATACTGATCGATATGGTTCACGACACCCGATTGGACCACTTGTTTGAAAAAATCCACCAAATCAGCGCCACCAGTGATAAACAATTTTAAGATTTCACCCAAACCAGACTGAATATCTTTTGCTTCCAACGTCTGCAGAAAAGCAGTATTGATCAGTACCGCTTGTGGAGAAGAAAATAATGCCAATTGATTTTTTGACCCACGGTAATTGACCCCCGCTTTACCACCGATACAAGAATCCGACATCGACAACAACGTTGAGGGGAAATACACCCAATTCAAACCACGTTTGTACGTTGCCGCGACAAAACCACTCATATCTTGCGTAATGCCACCGCCTACCACCACCAAAGTTTCGCCTTTGGTGATCTGATGTTCATGCAAAAAATCATACAACGCCAAGACCCCATCCATGCCTTTAAAGTTTTCGGTCGCAGGGATTTGGAATATGTTGTCCAATGGCCATACAATCCTTTCTCCGTACAGGGCATACACGTTTTGGTCGATGATAAGAATATTTTTAGAGTGCGTACTCAATTGTGCTTGAATACTGACACAAGGGTCATCGTGGATATCCAAAGCAACCCGGTAAGGTCTGGGAATTGACGCCACGGTAAAATCCTGAGGCGCGATTGCCGCTGACAGCGGCAAATCATGCGTATCGATTCTAAAGGTCATTCTTGAAATCCTCCAACTGTATACCCACCATCTGCGATCACAATCTGTCCATTGATATATCGATTGTCCATAGAAGACAAAAAGTAAGCCGCTTTAGCGATATCGTGTACATCTGCTAAATGCCCAAGCGGGATAGCTGCCTGCATTTTTTCAATAACCTCTGGTGCATTATTACGCCGGGTTAAGCTGGTTTCCACAAAACCAGGCGCAAGTCCATTCACTTTGATCCCATGGTGACCCAATTCCAACGCCAAATTTTTTACCATCCCATTTAAACAATATTTGGAAGCGGTATACGAAAACCGTCCTTTACGTGAAATATCACCATAAATTGAAGATATAGCCAAAATATGGCCATTTTTCCGGAGTTTATTGTTTTTCATCAATGCTTGCGTAATGTGGTAAAAAGACAGTGCATTGACGGTTAAGGTTTGTGTAAACTCTTGTGTCTCAATATCCACAAAAGGTTTTGGAAAGTTAATGCCCGCACAATGAACAAACGCATCCACGATGGGGGTTGGTCCTAACGTAGCTTCAATCGTTGCGGGTTGCTGCAAATCCAGCTGCTCGCGTGTAGGCGCGATGATTTGGTAGTTTTCTTGCTCAAATCGAGCAATAATCGCTCTTCCAATCTCGCCACGACCACCCGTGATGAATAACGTTTTCATTGAGATGCCCTCATATTAGGTAACCTGTTATTAGGGCTTGTCATCCATTAATATTTTCGCTACGAAAAACTAATGGATGACAGGCCCTAGTTCAAACTCAAGCGTCTTCTTGAACCAACATATTTTCCGCCAGTTCTTCACGCGATAAAAATGGAGCCATATCTTCCATTGGACTCGTCACCATTCTGCCATCCTCTAAACGACGAGAAGATAATTTAGGTGCGAACACTTGCTGTAAATCTAAAAAAACTTCGCACACTATCGGACCAGAGTGTTTCAACGTAGCGTCAATCTGTGCCGATAACTCGTCATGAGTCCGACAAGCAACATACGGTAAACCAAAGCCTGCAACCAGTTTTTCAAAATTTGGAAACCCTAAGCCGCTATCAGGGCCAACACCAATCAACGGTTGTCCAAAAAAGTTTTGCTGAGTTTGGCGAATAGAATGGTAACCATTATTATTTAAGAGAAATATTTTAATTGGATATTGATTAAACGCTATCGTTGCCAATTCTTGAATATTTTGCATGATACTACCATCGCCTGCCAAACAAATCACTTCTTTATAGCCTGCTGCAACACAAGCGCCAATGGCACCGGGTAAATCATATCCCATCGATGCACACCCTGAATTAGTGTATAAACGTTGTCGCGCCTTCAATACCATGGCTTGGAACGCCACAACACATGCAGTCCCATCACCACTCACAATAATTTGACCTTCAGACAAATGCTCGCTTAAGCGTTGCATAAAGCAATATGGATTCACTTTATCTTTGAGCGCCCAATATTCTGGTAAAACCACTGGGTATTTTTCTACACGCTGGCGACACCAAGCGAGCCAAGTGCTGGGCGTTGCCGCAGGCTGAGATCGTGCATGTTGTAAGAGTTGTGGAATAAATTCCGCCAAATCCGCTTGTACTTTTACATCAACCTGTAACGTAGGTTTTTGTAATTCAGCTGCATCAATATCCACCATAATAATATGGGCATGGCGGGCAAAAGACTCCCAGTTATACGAGATTTGACGAATATTCAAACGCGAACCTAATACCAGTAGAACATCCGCATTTTGCACGGTAAAATTACCTGCACGATCGCCCAATGATCCAGGCCGCCCGGCATAGCAGAGATGCTCATTACCTAACATATCATACGTGTTCCAACCACAAACGGTAGGCACTTGAAGCGTATCAATGAGCTGTAAAAACCCCTCATATGCACCAGATACCCGCACACCCGCCCCAGCAAAAATCACGGGGCGTTGTGCATCGCGTAATCGCTTGTAGATATCAGCAATCGAAGCAGCATCAACTTTGGGATAAGCCGCTAGTAACCCGTCTTGTGCTGGATCAAAATTGTTTAATGCAGCTGGATCAATGAAACTGCCTTGGACATCCATTGGGATATCTAGCCAAACAGGACCAGGACGCCCTGTGTTTGTTAAAAACAAAGCCTTTTGCAAATGATATTTGATCGCATCGGGATCAGTCACTGTCACTGCATATTTGGTAATTCCCTTGACCATGTCAATGATGCGACATTCTTGATCACCTAATTGCCGTAACGGCAAGTGCGTGCTTTCAACTGTCGTTTCGAATTTTACTTGCCCCGATACAACCATCATAGGCAAAGAATCAACCCATGCGCCGAAAACACCATTCAAAGTATTGATGCCACCCGGTCCAGTAGTTACATTCACAATCGGAATCAGTGGACTAATACGTGCATAACTGTCAGCCGCCATCGCAGAAGCTTGTTCATGATGATTATAAACTTTCTCTAAACCCGGATGTCTGCCAAATGAATCATTGAGATGCATCGCACCACCGCCTGTCAACATAAACACGTGTCGCAAACCTTGCTCTGCTAAGAACTGCGCTACAAAATCACTTAATTTTATTCTTTGCATGATATCTCCACCAATTGAGCGTATTTTGAATCCCTTTTTCAAGACTAGTCCATTGTTTTAAGCCTAATTCTTGTTGGGCACGTTGTGTAGACGGAATGTATCGTGCGGGTAAGACGCTCAAATCAGGCGTTTTAGCAATAAACACAGG
>CAZBSX010000162.1:0-4511 GCA_964494305.1 uncultured Legionella sp.
TGATTTCGCGTTTACTGATTTTAATGGATTTCGCTTCTAGCGCATCTTTAATTTCATTCACGCCTACTGAACCATATAACTTACCTTCGTCACTTGCTTGTGAGGCAACGACCACGGTAAGATCTTGTAGTTTCGCAGCACGTTCCTGGGCTTTAGCAAACTCCAATTCTGCTTTTTTCTCTAATTCAGCACGACGACTTTCAAACATAGCAATGTTCTTTTCTGTCGCAAAAACGGCTTTATTTTGTGGAATCAAATAATTCCGTCCGTATCCTGGTTTGACCTTAACCTGATCACCCAAGGCACCCAAATTTCTAATTTTTTCTAATAAAATCACATGCATGTCTCATACCCCTTTCGCTAACGGCAAAACACCAATCTAATGTTAAACACACTATCTAACAACCCTAATACGATGTATAACGGTAACATCACAAAAGGCATAAACAACAACGGTAGAATCAAGAGCGCCAGCAGCATCCGGGATGATTTCTTTCCCATGACAAAACTCGCACATAAACTCAAACCAGCCATCAAATAAAACAAAATCAATACAGGTATCACATTGATAGCCACTACGTTCCATTGCCATGCCGCACCCAACAACAGCAACATCACTACGCTACTCAAGCGATTACCACGAAAACTTAACAATTCGTGGGTAAATCCACCTGGATAAAATAATTGTGCTTGTAAGGAACGCGCCATCAGCAACGTCGACCAAACTGATATCACTGCACACATCAATTGGATACCCAATGAATAATTGGCTATCACCACATTGGGCACGCCCGATGTGTCATTTAACCATTTTACCAACGTATGGTCTGGTTGCGATGCCTGCAAAATCGACTGCAGTACAGCATATTGCGACATAACCCATTCCGGAATTAACGTCTGAATAACGACTGAGCTCGCCAAGGTTAATAAAAACATCGCCGCAGCTACAGCCTGCCAACTTGACGTCATCCGCAACGCACACGCTGCAAGATAAGTCGGGGCAAACAGGATAATCGTATTGAACAGGGCTACTGAGGGTGACACGGTCGTTAACACAGTCAACCCGTGCACCAACATCACGCCGCCTAGAATACGCCCCCCTTCTTGCTCGCCTTTACGCAAGGTGATTAACGCCACCACCATCATTGCCAACCAAGTGCAATAAGGAAGTAACGCTAACACGACTGCATACAGCAAAGCATTTTTACGGGAACTTAAAATAAGTTCAGCTTGCCTTTTGACTAATCCTGTTAAACGCAACACAACAATTACCGATGGCTATCACAATACGGCAGCAATCCCAACAATCTCGCGTATTTAATCGCCAGAGTAATCTGACGTTGCGCACGAGCACTCATACCCGTGATCCGGCTAGGTACTATTTTGCCTGTTTCACTGATATAGTTTTTTAAAAAATTAACGTCTTTGTAATCGATAGTCGTCAGATTATCGGCTTGATTCATTTTTTTTCGTCGAAAATAGGTAGACATGGTTATTTCTCCTTATGCCACTTCGCGTGCGTCTTTGGATTCTTTCTTCATCATCACTGATTCAATCGTGATCGCTGTTTTTTGAACAATGATTAAGTGACGTAGAATCGCATCGTTAAATTTGAAGGCAGTTTTCAACTCTTCTAATGCAGGTTGATTACATTCAATATTCATTAAAATATAATGAGCCTTGTGCACGTCTTGGATAGGATACGCCAGTTGCCGACGACCCCAGTCTTCCTTACGATGAATTATCCCTTGTTGTTTCTGGATAATTGCTTCATACCGCTCGACCATCGCTGGAACTTGTTCGCTTTGATCGGGATGAACTAAAAAAACGATTTCATAATGTCGCATGTTTGGTCCTTGTGGTTAATGAGTCTCTCAAGACCCATAGCCTTCATCTGAATTGAGTAAGGCAAGGTTTTTTAAAAGCGTGCCATGATAACTTATTTTTCTGAAGATTGAAAGTAATACGAGCTGGTAGGTTGGACATTGGCCCAACCTACCAAAATACACGACCGTTTAACGCGCTGAATCGAGCAATTATATCTTCTTATGTGAGGACAAGGGCGCCAATTGACCGTATTTGACTGGTACTGGCACTATTGCTGAAAACAGTTTCGGGTCATATCCACCACTACCCGTGGTTTCATATCCGCTATCGATCTTAGAAATTCCGATGCCTGACAGTTCTTCCCGTCTAAGACGAGGTAGTCTCTGATTAGAGGTGCTTTGTGTCATTGGGTTTGAGGTGGCGGAAGGCGGTACTGCGCCGTTAGCGCTCATATCATCTATATTAGCGCGTGCCCCGAAAATCATATATTCTGTAAGTGCTTGTTGTTGTTCAAGCATTAATGCGCGACGTCTAGCCTCGTCTCGGCTTAAATACTCCTTTGCGTTTCTAACCACATTGGTTGATGTTGGTACAGGTGAATTGCTTTCACTACCGACCTCATCCCATGCAGTTTTCGGCGTAGTTCGAATACTTCGGTTGCCGCTCGTAGATGTCGAAGCTCTACTTTGAGAGCCTGTTGGTAAAGGTGGTAATTTACCTGAGGTGACGCTATTCTGTGTGGTCCGCCCAGAATACATCGTCTCTACCTCATCAAATAATTCGCAGTCTTCCATAATCATTTCCGACGCTAATATTGCATGAGTGGAATCATCATCTGATGAATACGTTTGCTTCATTTGCTGCTGATTCATATGATTATCTCCAAATCTTTTTGATTCAAAAAAACACATTATATCATATAAACGCCCATTAATGCGGTTATTGTTGACACAAAGGTTAAATTATTGCTTTATTGAGATTTATAATAGCATTTAATGCTCAAATACAAATGGATGTAGTAATGTGAAACTTAGCGCACAACGCTGTCCACATTGATAGATGGTTTAACGCGCTGCATCAAGTTTTTTCTGTTCATCAATCAATTGGTCGATCACGCTCGGATCAACCAAAGTCGACGTGTCGCCCAAATCATCAAACTCATGTTTGGCAATTTTTCGTAAAATTCTACGCATGATTTTCCCAGAACGCGTCTTCGGTAAACCGATGGCCCAATAGATATGTTCTGGCGTTGCAATTGCGCCAATTTTAGTACGAACCTGTTGTTTGAGTGCTTGTTGGAGCGTTTCACTAACAACCACATTCGGCATGAGCGTCACATACGCCACAATAACGTGTCCTTTCTCAGCATCCGGCAAACCAACGACAGCAGCCTCAGAAACGCCTGGATAAGATACCAATGCTGTTTCCAGCTCTTCTGATCCGAAACGATGGCCAGACACTTTAATCACATCATCATCACGCCCAGGGATTATTACATTGCCGTTGTGGTCACGATACGCAATATCTCCAGTTAGGTAGCCGCCTGAAACGGGCTTTAGATAGCCCTCAACAAACCGCTTTCGATCTCCAAAAATAGTCTGCATCAAACCCGGCCAAGGTTGCGTCAGCACCAAACGCCCAGGTTGCTCATTCTGAATCGCATGGCCGTTGTCATCCACAATCTCAAATTGAATCCCCCAAAACGGCGTTCCAGCCGCGCCTGGGACAACCTTAGTATCGCCCGGCAAAGCGGACATCACAATGCCACCCGTTTCAGTTTGCCACCAGGTATTCATAATCGGGCAACGTGCTTCACCCACCACTTGGTAATACCAGAGCCAAATTTCAGCCCCGATAGGCTCGCCCACTGACCCCAACAAACGCAAGCTTTTGCGCTGCGATTCAGTCACCCATCGATCGCCTGCAGCACGCAATGAACGCAAAGCAGTTGGTGACGTATAAAACGTAGTGACCTGATATTTATCGATGATCTGCCAATATCGCGCATGCGTAGGGAAATTGGGTACCCCTTCAAATAATAGCGTAGTCGCCCCATTGGCCAGCGGGCCGTAGACCAAATACGTATGCCCAGTAATCCAACCCGGATCGGCTGTACAAAACAATACATCATGATCACGGTGATCAAAAATCACTTGATACGTTAAGGCAGCATAGACCATATAGCCACCCGTAGAATGCACAATACCTTTGGGTTTACCCGTCGAACCCGAGGTATACAAAATAAATAATGGATCCGAAGAATCCATTATTTCGATGGGACAATCCATAGTCACAGTGTGAACCAAGTCATGGTACCAAGCATCCCGACCATTCACCCAAGGTATCGTACCGCCTGTCCTGCACACTACGATAACATGCTTAATCTTAGGACATTCTTGCAATGCTTGGTCTGCGCTCTTCTTGAGTGGTATGCTTTTATCTCCGCGAATACTTTCATCCGCAGTGATCAATAACCCACATTCGGTATCTTGCATGCGTAATTGCAACGCATCTGCTGAAAATCCCGAAAATACCACGGTATGAATCGCACCAATGCGCGCACACGCTAACATTGCAAAGACCAATTCTGGAATCATCGGTAAATAAATACCCACCCGATCACCCTTTTTTACATTTTTTGCACGCAACACATTGGCAAATCGACAAACTTTTTCATAGAGTTC
>CAZBSX010000163.1:0-4495 GCA_964494305.1 uncultured Legionella sp.
GGGTATCGTGGCATCGGCGACGATGTATCGTCGCGCTTATGTCGGTGAAACCTTAGAATTAGAAGCGTGGATCGATGCATTGGATGATGCGGCAGTGGAGTATCATGGTGAAGTCCGTATCGGTTCTGAGGTCGTGTTTTGTTTAGAGGGTGCTCTGGGACCGATGCTACCGATGGCGGATTTTATTGATCCTGCCGTGGTTCGTCGGCAATTTGCAGAAATAGATCGCCCCGGGGAATGGCCGTATCCGCGTCAGCAACCCGTGTTATCTGTACTGGCGGATACCGCATCGCAGTTCAAATTGAATTTTGATTATTTAAGTGCCAACCAGCCTGGCGTCAGTTTAAGCGCAGTCAAACATATTACGCGCGCCGCGCCTTATTTTCCCGATCACTTTCCACATAAACCCGTGTTGCCGTTAACCGTGCTCCTTGAATGTAAAATGAATTTAGCCCAAGAATTTTTACTGCAAGCAGGCCTGCTCGGCACCTATAAAGTTCATGCATTGCAAAGGATTAAGATGAGCGATTTTGTTTATCCTGGGGATGTGGTGGAATGCGATGTTACGATCAAACGCCAAGATGCCCAAGAATTAGTCTTACATTATCGCTCAACGGTTGCTGGCAAACGCATTTGTGTTTTAGAGATTGTTTTGAATGCAGTGGGAGAGGGTAAATGACAGAACGGCGTGTTGCCATTACTGGGCTGGGTATCGTATCTCCTTTGGGAAACACGGTGACGCAGACTTGGGAACAATTGATGGCGCGGCAATCAGGTATTGCACCCATTCAACAATTTGATGCCAGTGGATTTCCAACGAAAATTGCTGCAGAAGTGAAAAACTTTCAACCCGACCCAGTGTTACGCACCAAACACAATCGCTATGTGTCACGATTTGTAGAGTTTGGTTTGGATGCAGCGCTGCAGGCGATGCGTGATGCGCAGATCACACCTGGTGTTGATGGGGTTTTGGCGCAACGTTTTGGCGTAGTGACTGGCAGCGGTATGATGACCGTTGATTTTGACCCATTTCAACGTTTCCAACAAACATGTGCTGAAGAAGGGAAAATTGATTGGTCACAATTAGCAAGCAAAGCGCGTGATTACTATCGATTGAGTGATTTTGTAAAACCGGTAGCGAATGCGGGATTATCGTCATTGATTCAACAGTTTGATCTGCAGGGGTATGCGACGTCAGTGCATACCGCATGTGCATCAAGCGGACAGGCCTTAGGTTTGGCGATGCGCGTGATTCGCCGAGGCGATGCGGATTATATGTTGGCGGGTGGTTTTGATTCGATGATTTCGCCATTTGGTCTATCCAGTTTTTGCCTATTGGGTGCATTGTCTGCTGATAATACACCTCCCGAATTGGCCAGTCGTCCGTTTGATTTGACCCGAAATGGTTTTATTTTAGGGGAAGGCGCAGCCTTTCTGGTCTTGGAAGAATGGTCGCATGCCAAAGCACGGGGTGCGCGGATATATGCGGAATTGGCCGGAGAAGGCAATACCTTAAGTTCATACCGCATTACAGATTCACCACCCGATGGTAGTGGTGCATTACACGCAATTAAACGTGCATTACGCGATGGCGGTGTTGAACCCGGAGATATCGATTATATCAATGCGCATGGGACCTCGACCAAAATGAATGATCTCAGTGAAACGAATGCCATTAAAGCAGTATTTGGTCAACGTGCGTACCAGATTCCGGTAAGTTCGACGAAAAGTCAAACAGGTCATTTGATTGCGGCGGCGGGCGCCATCGAAGCAGCGTTTTCAGTATTAGCGATTCATCATGCCAAAGTGCCGATGACAGCTAATTTACGGCATCCTGATCCGGAATGTGATTTAGATTATGTGGTTGATAGTCCCCGCGAGCGATCGCTAGGCGCAGTTTTGTCTAATTCATTTGGCTTTGGTGGGTCAAATAGCTGCTTGTTGTTTAAGCATCCAGAATTTGGAGGGGCGAAATGAGCCGGTCGCGTCGAGTATTTATTACGGGCAAGGGTGCAGTGACTGCGACGGGGATGACCGCAGATGCTACTTGGGATGCTTTATTGGCAGGTCGACAAGGCTTAGGAGAGTTGAAGCTTTGGGATGTGTCAACCTGGTCACACCGAGTGGTCGGCGAATTGCAAGACTATCAACCTGCTAGCATGCTTCCCGATCGAAAACTATTGAAAGTCATCTCGCGTCAAGATGTATACGGCATTAATGCGGGAATGCAGGCCGTGGTGGATAGTCAACTCTTGCCTTATCGTGACCAATTGGATGAGTCCGCGCAAACAGCGTTTGGAGAAGAGTTTGCGCTGTATGTGGGTTCTCCGGGAAATAAATATTTTCAACAGTATGATTTTCTACCCTTAATGACGCGCTCGCAAGGCGATATGAAGGTGTTTGCTGAGCATTTGTTTTCTGATGTGCATCCGATGTGGTTATTACGAATTTTACCGAATAATGTACTGGCCTATCTAGGTATTACGTATGGCATTAAAGGTCCAAATCATAATATGACCAATCATGCGGTGAGCGGCATGCAGGCGTTGTTAGAAGCGTATGAAGCGATTGCTTCTGGTGAGGTTCAACGTGCTTTGGTGGTGGGTTATGATATCGGTACTGATCCACAAGCGCTATTTTATTATGATAAATTAGGTTTACTCAGTGCGCATGATTTAAAACCGTTCGATGCACGACATGACGGAACTATTTTAGCGGAAGGTGCGAGTGCGCTAATTTTGGAAAGTGAAGAAGCAGCTCGGAGCCGCTCTGCGCATTGTTATGCTGAGGTACTCGGAGGCAGTACGGCAACTGAGGCCAGAGGACTATTTTCGATTGATCCCGAAGGACAAGCGTTACAGGCGTTACTGGCTCAAACGTTGCAGCGCTGCGAGATAGCACCTCAAGATTTAGGGATGATCATTGCACATGGTAATGGCTCTTATCTTTCAGATATTACAGAAGCGAGCGCTATCTCAGCCGTGTTGGCCGGCGAACCCGTCCCAGTGAGTGCGTTCAAATGGTCGATGGGACATACGTTATGTGCGTCCGGTGTATTGGATACAGTTTTGGGGTTGTATGCGCTGCAAGCGCAGTGTGTTCCTGGTATTGCGAATTTGACTGACGTGGCGCAAGAATGTGTCGCTTTGAATGTGAGCCAACAGTCGCGTGCTTGGTCAGCGCAGAAAGAGCATCTGTTAATTGTCAATCGAGGTTTTGCTGGTATGAATGCTTGTGTGGTGCTACGTGCTTGCGAATGAGCTGCAGGCTCAAATAGCGCAATTGCCGGTTTCGCGCATGGGGCGTTGGGTCTATCGTTTTTTGCCGTATCGACGACAGATTGTGCTGAATAATATCGACCAAGTCTATGGCGCTCATGTAACACCCGAGCTGAAAAAACATTTAGCACAAGCGTTTTATTCGCATTTACTTACGTCAATGAAAGAAACGATTCAATTACGATTTATGAGTGAAGCCGCTTTGCGCGCGCGCGTGACGGTCAAAGGGTATGAGCAATTATTAGAAATTGCGACTCAAGGCCGCGGCGTGTTGGTATTGACTGCGCATGTTGGGAGTTGGGAGTTTGCGCCATTGGGCGGGATCCTTAATTTTGAGCAGTTTAAGGGCCATTTTCATTTTATTCGACGGCGTTTGGGTTTCAAATCCATCGAACGAATTTTGTTTCGACGGTATTATCGTGCGGGTTTAAATGTCATTCCCAAACAAGATGCTTTACACCAAGTGAGAGCCGCTTTAGATCAAAATCATGCGGTGGTATTTGTCTTAGATCAGCATGCTTCGTTGGTGAACCGCGATGGTGTGGCCGTAGAGTTTTTTGGTAAAAAGGCGGGGACGTATCGGAGTTTGGCCAGTCTTTCCCGCCACACAGGCTTGCCAGTCGTGCCCGCTGCTGGTTATCGACTTCCGAATGGCGATCATGTGCTTGAATTTTATGATCCTATTGATTGGCAAGAATATCCCACCAACCAAGAATCCATATATCGCAATACTTTGGCGTATAATCAAGCGTTAGAGCGAATTATTCTTGCGCATCCCGAGCAATGGATGTGGATGCATCAAAGGTGGAAGCTCAAGGCGTAAGTGTTGATTACGACGAAAGAGTCACTTTTGCCAAAATGCACGTGAGAACAGAATAAATAGGGGATACAATTCTAAACGGCCGATTAACATGGTTAGAGTCAAGAGCCATTTGCTTGCAGGACTTAAATTTGCAAAATTGGCGCTGATAGAACCAATGCCTGCTCCGGAGTTAGCCAAGCTGGCTGCAATGGCTGAAAATGACGATGTAAAATCATTGCCTAGCAGCATAAAAACTAAGATTAATACTGCAAACAATCCCAGGAACAAACTGACGTAGCCGGCTGTCGATTGCAAAATAGATTCTGAGACAGCCTTGTGATCCATTTTTACCGTGAGTACGGCTTGAGGATGTAAAAGACGGAGAAATTCACGTTTACTTTGTTTGGTCATTAAC
>CAZBSX010000164.1:0-4449 GCA_964494305.1 uncultured Legionella sp.
TAAGAGCAAAAATGGGAGATATTTTTTGAATACCCAAAGCAGTCTAATTCTTTTGAGTGCGATTTGTGTCAGCCTATATTGGCTAATTGTAATGATCAAAGTCGGGCTCATTACGCCTAAAATTGGTAAAACACCCAATGTTATTCCCAAAGAAATAATAGGTTTCTTGTCGCGATTAGTGATGCTGCCTTTGCTCATTTGTTGGATTTATTTGCCTTGGCAAGCATTTTTTGTGCCACCCCCGTATTTCGAACCACTCGCCTGGGTTGGTGCATGCTTGGCTGTACTTGCGTTAATACTCTCTTGTTATTGTTGGTATTACATGGGAAGTACCTGGCGAATAGGTATCGACCCGAAAGAAACTAACACCTTACTCACCAGCGGGCCATTTAAATACATTCGGCATCCAATTTACACTTTGTCTATGTTGCTCGTCTTAGCATGTCTTCTCGTTGTACAAACCCAAGCTATGTTTGTCGTGTTTTGTATCCATTGGATATTATTCACTCTTGAAGCCCACCGAGAAGAACGCTACTTGCATAAAGTCCACGGAGTAGCCTACGCAGACTATGTTCGAACTAGCAATCGCTTTTTACCGCGCTTTAAATAGGAGTTTGGGACTCGACTTGGGTTATTGTCTTTGAATCCACGGAGCTTGACCACAAGCTTTATAACATGGCCAGCATAGGCGCCGCATGAATTTGAATTTTTGAAAAATGGCTAAAATCGCGTGGGGGTGGTTCATTGTTTAACCAGAAGATTTCGTTGAATGATTATCAACAATTAATGCTCCGGATTTCTGATCTTACGCCTTATAATGCGGTACATGCTGTCCCCCTCAATCCGACACTCGATAAAGCCCAACTGGGTCAGGCGATCGAACGTGTCATACAGCACCTAGGCCTAGGAATACCAGAGTTTTCACATGATAGACAATCTGTACATTTTATCCCGATGCAACACCCTATTCTAATCGAAAATCGTTCTCATATACTTGCAGATCATATGGCACATGAAATGAACACGCCATTTGCTCGCAATGCGTTACCTTTACGATTTTGTATGATTGCTCTAGATTCACACACGTATTTTACAGTGACCTACAATCATTGGATTGCAGATGCGTATTCCATCATTAAACTCATAGAAGCTATTTTTCTCATCGCAACTGAGAAACAATGGCCCGGCACTCTAACTCTAAACGCACCGGAGATGGCACAGTGCTTTCCAACCATTTATGGTAAACGCCTGTTTTACTACCGTTATCTACCCCTTCTGGGCAAAATTGTGCAATATGCCCATGCATACCGCACCCCTATTGCCAATATTGAGTCCACCACAAGTGGATGTTGCCATTATTTTTTTTCTGAACAAGACTTATTCCGATTGTTACAAGTGTGCAAAGCTCAACACATAACACTCAATGATCTGTTCATTACAGTGTTAGCCCAAATTTTTGGGAAACTGACAGCTCAGAACCGGCGACAACTCAGACCCAGGTTTTTGAAACCCAAACGTAATCATCTCGTCATTAGCGTCATTTCAAATATTCGAAAACAAAGCAGTCTTTCACTCACACATAGGTTTGGTGTTTTTCTGGGTTTTTTTTCATTATTCATTCAAGAACCAGAACGCTATTCGTTCAATCACCTGCAACACATGATTGCTGCTAAAACTCAAGCATTCAAACGCAACAATACCGCGGTGAAGCAGTCGGTTTCATTCAAAATTCAAAATAAACGGTGGGATAACGCTAGAACTCAGCGCAGTCAATATCGACTTTTTTCCAAAACCCTGCCTATTACGGTCGGTATTTCTAATCTTTCACTGGATAGGGATCGCGACGCGCGCTCAGACCTATATGATCATTACATCCGGTGTTCTCCAACCGCTATGGTTTGCCCGATGGTCTTTAATATCACAACTCAAAATAATCAAATGTCCTTGGTCGTGTCCTATCGCAAAGCGTGTTATACGGACGATGAGGCTGCAGCAATCCAAGCCCAATTTATTACTGCGACCAAAGAATTAATTGCAGCCCACCTTTAGATCGCATGACTATGCAGGCAATAACAATTGGCACGCAATGACAGCCAAACCTGTTGTTATTTACTCCAGTTATTGTGATAATAGGACCATATTTTCTAACCGCTCTAAGATAGGCAAGTCGATGACCATGCGCACTCCTTTTAAAATCCTTTTATCCATCCTCATGTTTTGGGGCGTCACCAATAGCCTAAACGCAGAGTCGTTACCTAGCACCAATTTAACGCCACCTCCCGTTTTGGGCAATAATCCCGTTGTCACACCGTCAGCACCCAGTTTGAATGCAAAAGCCTATATCCTCATTGATGTAGACAGCGGTAAAATTATTGCAGAAAAAAATAGTGAATTACGCTTGCCACCTGCCAGTTTAACCAAAATGATGACACTCTATGTCGTGTCCCGCGCACTTAAAGCCGAGCAAATTCACTTAAATGATCCAGTTCGTGTCAGTCAAATTGCCTGGAAAACGGGTGGTTCTCGCATGTTTATCAAAGAAGGGCAAGATGTTAGTGTTGAAGATCTGCTTAAAGGCGTCATTGTAGACTCAGGCAACGATGCGTGTGTGGCCCTTGCGGAACATGTCGGAAGCAGTGAATCTAGTTTTACAGAGATCATGAACCAGCAAGCCAAAGCATTGGGTATGAACAATTCTCATTTTACCGACAGTACCGGATTGCCCGATCCTCAGCACTATACAACCGCGAAAGATCTTGCAATTTTAGGCCGTGCTTTGATTCGTGACTTCCCTGAATACTACCACTGGTATAAGCAAAAATGGTTTACGTTTAATAATATTCGTCAGCCCAACCGTAATCGGTTGTTATGGCGCGATAATACGGTCGATGGCATCAAAACGGGTCACACAGATGAAGCAGGTTTTTGTCTGGTTTCATCTGCGAAACGTGCAGATATGCGTCTATTGGCTGTTGTACTCAATGCGCCAACTGACTCATCGCGTGCTGATGATAGTCAACGCTTGATTAATTATGGGTTCCGCTTCTTCGAAACACATAAACTCTTCCAAGCTGGACAAACAATTAAAGAATTACCTGTTTACAAAGGCCTATCGCCTTCAATACGCCTCGGTGTACTGAATGAAACATATACTACAGTTCCGAGTGGCCAGTATCAGCGTCTAAGCATTACGACTAATATCCCGAAATACCTCGAGGCGCCGTTACAAAAGGGCCAAAAAATTGGTGAATTGGTCATTCAATTTGACGGACGTGTTTTAGAAACTCAGTCTTTATATGTCTTGGATGAATCGCCCAAAGGCGGTTATTATGCATGTGCAAAAGACAGCGTTCGTTTACTGTTCAAACATTGGTTCGGCTAAGCAATGAAACAAACATTCATGGTATTTCCTTGTGAGTTTCCATTGAAGATCATTGGCAAGGCTGGTACCCAATTTTTAATGGAAATCTCAGCGCTGATTCAGAAATACTTTCCGAATACCCCTGCGTCAGGTATCACCACGAAATTGAGTGAACACGGCAAATATCAAAGTATTACTGCCGTCGTTCACGCGTTGGATCAAGCTACTTTGGACGCGTTATATCAAGAATTGACACGCCATCCAGATATTCAAATGGTTCTCTAATGAACATCCGTAGCTTAGGTCTCCAGCCCTATCAACCCATTTGGGAAGACATGAAACTCTTCACTAGTACGCGTACGCATGATACGGAAGATGAGTTGTGGGTATTAGAACATTTGCCTGTATATACGCAAGGACAAGCAGGAAAGCGAGAGCATTTGCTCAATGCCGCTGATATTCCGGTTATTCACTCCGATCGTGGCGGACAAATTACCTACCACGGACCTGGTCAATTCATTGCGTATGTCTTATTCGATCTAAAACGTCGTCACTTGGGCGTCAAAACGCTCGTGTGCCACTTAGAGCAAGTACTCATTGATTTACTGCATCTTTATCATATTGAAGCTCACCGACAAGAACACGCACCCGGTGTGTACGTTGCTCAACAAAAAATTGCCTCGATTGGCCTTAGAGTCAAAAATAATTGTACATACCATGGCATCGCTTTAAACGTAGATCTCGATCTAGCCCCATTTCAAGGAATTCACCCCTGTGGTTATCAAGAGTTGAAAATGACACGAATCAAGGAGTATGATGCACAGATAAGTCTTGCTCAAGTCCAGCACGATTTTACTCGGATTTTTTTAGATAAATTTGTGAAGTGAGATTTTGATGCATATTTACGCGGATTACATCACTCCAATAACTGCTTGGCTCCAACATCACCCCAACTATGCGCTAATTTTTACATTTCTCATTGCTTTGTTAGAATCTTTAGCCATTATTGGAACAATTATCCCCGGTTCATTAACCATGACTGCGATCGGAATCTTAGCAGGTTCGGAAGTCATGCGTTTGGACCTCAC
>CAZBSX010000165.1:0-4438 GCA_964494305.1 uncultured Legionella sp.
AGTTGCACGTTCAGAAACAATCAATAGATCAAGATCACTGTATTTTTGTAAGCCACCAACAATCGCTGATCCATAAAGATAAGCACCCAAAAGATCTGGCCCAAAAACCATTTTTAATAAGCTCAAGCAATCTCTTATTTGTTTCTGTATCTCTTGATTAGATGCCATAATATGATGTCACTTATCTATTTTGTAGTCAGTTGTAGCATCATGCTAGCAGTATTGATGAGTAGTATATAGTGAACTTAGGAATTTTGTCGCTGGCTAGACTTTACGATAGAGTCCCATGAGTACTGCTTCCCCTAGGACATGCCCGCGCATTGCATCCGTCACATCATTGGATTGCGCAGTTGCCGCAAGTTGTAATACCGTGTCCAACGCATAGAGCCTAAAGAAATAACGATGCTGCCCGCTGGGAGGGCAGGGCCCGCCATAGCCAGATTTGCTCCAACTATTCAAACCACTTACAGCTTCGATGGGTAATACCGCGTTTTCCGATAAACTGGTAAAATTAGAAGGAATATTGAAGACAATCCAGTGGACCCAATTGCCACCTGGCGCATCAGGATCATCCATAATCAGCGCAAACGATTGCGTATTCTCTGGCACATTTTTCCAGGCCAACTGCGGCGAAATATTTTGACCTTGACAGGTAAATCGCTTAGGAATCGCCGTATTCGATTGAAACGCGGTACTCGCCAATTTGAAACTCATAGCAAAACCTCCTCCATGAATTATAGCCATCAGGATAAAGCATATTATTGTTTTTATGGTTTTCATACTGAGTGTCAATTGAGAGTATGTAATTATTCAAGCTAACGCTGTAGCTGTCTTTTGTCAAGAAACACGTTGGAAAGTCGCAATTGAATCAATTGCGACTATGTGTCGATTAATGCAAAGTCCAATATATAGCCGATGGTGTATAAGGAGATTTGTTACAGGTTGATTTTTTAATAGTATAGACTGGATCAAGATTGGAAAACGCTGTCACTTCTCCCTTATCTTTTTCTGTCACCTGGAATATACCCTCAAGCAGTCTTTCAGATCGAAACGTAGTAAATTTATCGCTACCACATTGGAAACTAAGCGTTGCGCTAGTTTGTCCACTGCTTTGGTCATAAATAAATCGGTAAGATTCACTGAGACCCACAATAATTTTAAGCGGCAATGTTTTGGAGTAAAACTCGCCATTTTCAATGGAGGAACCCACTAGACTACAATCGGAACCCGTGTTATTGAAAACAACAATATCGAACAAATCCGGACACATGCATTTATCACATGCAAATAATGTGCTGGAAACGCTCAGCAATAAACAAAGAAAATATTTTTTCATGCGTCATCGAACCTTTAATAATAAAGACAGAGCATGATAACATAAAAGCAATTGAGTAGAAAAGGAGACCTATGTCAACGATAAGACACGCGCACTCTAAACGGTTACTGTCTTTGGATGTTTTTCGTGGCATGACGATTGCGGGTATGATTTTAGTGAATACTATTGTGTCATCCCCATTTAAAATTCTCGATCATTCCGCATGGAACGGCTGCACGTTTGCTGACTTAGTGTTTCCACTTTTTTTATTTGTTGTTGGTATTTCTCTCGTCTTTTCTATAACAAAACAACGCAAAGAAGGAGTTTCAAATACGGTTCTATTGCGAATTATTTTGCAACGAACGATTGTTATTTTTTTATTAGGCTTGGTTCTAAACCTTTTTCCGCATCATCTGACCACCGACACAGTCAGCACTGTACGGTTTTATGGTGTACTACAGCGAATTGCCTTATGTTATTTTTTTGCGGCATTGGCTTATCTTGCCCTGAATAGCCTATGTCAAATCGCACTTGCAAGTCTGCTTTTAGTAGGATATTGGGCTGTGATGAATTGTTTTCCAGTACCACACTATGGACTTGGAGATTTTAGCTCAGCAGGAAATGTCGGCGCTTATCTGGATCGGTTACTATTCAATTCAGCTAATTTATACGGAAAAACCTTTGATCCCGAGGGTTTATTAAGCACTTTGCCTGCCATTGCAAGTACGATATTAGGCAATCTTACTGGAGTTTGGCTATTGTCCGCTAAAACTCAGCACACTAAGTTTTTAGGAATGTTATTCAGTGGGGTAGGGATCTCATGCTTAGGGTGGTACTGGGGGCAGTGGTTTCCGATCAATAAAGCATTATGGACGAGTTCATATGTTTTGTGGACGACTGGACTTGCATTAATTGGCTTTGCTTTGTGCTATGCACTCATTGAGATGAAACATCGAGTGCGTTGGTCTAAACCTTTTGAGATCTTTGGACTCAATGCCATTATTGCTTATTTTTTTCATGTACTGCTGTTTAAAATTCAACTTATGGTGCATTTGCCGTGTGGGCAGGGTAAGACTTGTAATTTACGACAGGTGATTATTCATGACTTATTTGGCTCAATGAGTTTACCCTACGCATCATTAGGCTATGCCATTGTTTCAGTGTTGTTTTGGTTGGGGATATTAAGTATTTTATATCGTAAGAAAATTTTTATTCGAATTTAATCCCATCATAAGGATCTCAAATGACTGCAAAATTTAATCAAATCACCAGTGATCTTAGTACGCAACTGGCCAAAATTAGAAAGGAAATGCCGGATGTTATGGCGGGATTTTCAGCGCTTGCACAAGCGGCTACGAAAGACGGAAAACTCGAGAAAAAAACCAAAGAACTGATTGCCCTGGCGTTGGCTGTCGCAAATCATTGTCCTGGATGTATTGGTTTTCATTCTCAAACCTTAGTGAAACTGGGTGCTAGCCGTGAAGAATTTTTAGAAACCTTAAGTATGGCCATTTACATGGGAGGAGGGCCGTCCTTAATGTATGCAGCCGAAGCTTTAGAAGCGTATGAAGAGTTTGGTGGTCATTGATTAGAATGCCTTGCAATAATGTGTTACTATCAGTTTGTTTTTTTACAGACAAGTTGAAATAATATTATGCATGAATCAACAGCAGAAGTGATATCAATGGATTGCTTTTCTCAATTAGGTTTAAAGGAACCATTATTGAAAAACTTGGCGTCATTAGCGTTTACAACGATGACGCCTATCCAGACGGACTGTTTACCTAGCTTGTTAAATGGCGAAGATATGATTATCAGAGCCAATACGGGTAGTGGTAAAACAGTTGCTTTTGGCTTAACGATTTTAAATAATTTAAATCTGAAATTATTTGCTGTTCAAGCGTTGGTATTATGTCCTACTCGAGAGCTTGCTGAACAAGTGAGTCAAGCCATCCGCCAGCTTGCACGTCAAATGCCAAATGTTAAAATTATCAATTTATCGGGCGGCATGCCGATGAAGCCTCAATTAGACTCGTTAAAACATGGTGCGCATATTGTGATTGGTACCCCTGGGCGTATACAAAAACACCTGGACACCAACTCCTTAGTGCTCGATAAGTTAACCCTACTCACTTTAGACGAAGCAGATCGAATGCTTGATATGGGCTTTTTTGACGCTATCGAATCCATTGTAAAAAAATGTCCTAAAGATCGGCAAACATTACTATTTTCCGCAACGTATCCGCAAGAAATAAAGACAATGTCACAGGCAATAATGCGAAATCCTAAAGAAGTTTTTATCGAAAAAGATCAGGCAGCAGAACGTATTGAGCAACTATTTTATGAAGTGGATGCGCATAGCAAGCCTTCACTCTTAATTGCATTATTAAAACATTACAAACCCAGCGCATCATTAGTTTTTTGTAATACCAAACAACGCACCATAGAGGTGGTCGATCGATTAAAAAAAGAGAGGTTTTCGGTACTTCCTTTACATGGGGATATGGAGCAAATTGATCGTGATTTATCTATTATTCAATTTACCAATAAAAGCTGTTCGATCTTAGTAGCAACTGATGTGGCTGCGCGTGGGCTTGATATTAAAGAACTTCCTTTGGTTATTAATTATGAATTGGCCTTTGAAGCTGATGTGCATACTCATCGCATTGGACGCACCGGACGTGCCGGAAATCATGGGCTTGCCATCAGTTTGACAACCGTAGCGGATGCTCAACGTGTTTGCGCCATAGAAGATGCACAGCAACATCCCATAGTTTGGTCGGTCGTAGAGGACATCCCATCCGTTGATTCAGCGCCTGTTTTACCACAAATGATCACGTTATGTTTGGATCTCGGGAAAAAAGATAAAATACGTGCGGGGGATATAGTAGGCGCACTGACCAAAGAAGCCAGGTTACCAGGGGATGTTATTGGAAAGATTGATGTGCTCTCCTATAAATCCTATATCGCGATTGATAAACGTCATTGCGCACAAGCGGTTCAATATTTTAAAACAGGAAAAATTAAAGGGCGCCAAGGTCGGGCAACCACGCTGGAGTAGCAATTTAAGCTTGATAGACCAGTGCGTTGTGGGCCATCATGAATTGCAAGATAAGCCCTTTA
>CAZBSX010000166.1:0-4433 GCA_964494305.1 uncultured Legionella sp.
ATTTGGGTCACTAAGACCTGATTGTTAGGTTTTTGTCGTTGTGCTGTCTTAAGTAAATCTTTTATCAAGCGCTGATAACGTGTGGCTTCAAAGAAGTTGATCGGATCTTTAGCATAATATTTCTTAATTTTTGTGGCAATGCTAGGATCTAAGGTTTCAGCGAGTGCAAATATGCGAGGGACTTGTTTTATTTTTAGATCTCGACGATCGAAATTATATCTATGGCAGCGGGTTTTAAAATCATCAAATTGAGCTTCTGATATTTTTCCATCTTTAAAAAGAGTCGTACTGAGTAGTTGATAGATGTTGTCTGACCCAATTTTATCTTTGATTGCAGGTAGAATATGTGCCTCGTTATCCAGGATTACTGCGTTACGTGGGCCAAAGTTGAGGTTGTATTTGCCTTTGGTTATCATATCTTCTGGGCATATAATCGAAATATCGCGTTCGGCATATGAACCTGTCGTATTACGAAATACTGTACATACATATTGCGCATCAGGATCGTGCCCAATTCTTGTAAGGGCAAAGCCGCAGGGGATATTGTGGTCATCGAGATAAGCAAATGCCAGCTCTTTGGTGTAACCAATCTTATTAGAGGAGATTAAGTCCATAAAATAGGGTGAAAGCAGCAAAAACAGATGAAATACTCGTGCATCATAATCGCCTTGAGAATAACTTGGGGTTTTATCGAAATTACTGTGTGCGAATATGGCATTGCGCGTGTTGTAGGCGTCGGTATTTGGGCGCAATTCGATAATCTTGGTTCTAAACTTGTCTTTTTCTAATTCATGGATAAAGTGCTCTTTGGAGGATCTCGGCATAGGAATTGCCTTGGTCAGCCCAAGTGCTTCTTTGATCTCAAGGTAGTTATCAGAATATTTTCTATAGCGAGACATGCCTTATCCATAGCAATTTCCCTGCTATCATTATACATTATAACCTGATTTTATTCCAGTTGGTCTTTAATTACACACTCTCGGTTGCGTAACGCACTTCCTATCGTATTGCCGTCGAGGAGTGCAAGTTCGCCACCGGATGGGATGCCATGCGCCAATTGAGAGATTTTGACTGGAAGTGTGCGGAGATATTCTTGAATGAAGTGGACTGTAGTTTGACCTTCAATACTTGGGCTTACAGCAAGGATCACTTCTTGAATGGCTGTTTCTTCTACATAAGTACGTAAGCGGGGTAAATGGATGTCATCTGGGCCGACGCCATCGAGGGGCGAAATTTTTCCCATTAAGACAAAATAGCGGCCGTGATAGAGCATGCATTGTTCCATAGCCATCACATCAGCTGGGCTTTCTACTACACAAAGTACGGTTGAATCGCGTTCAGGAGTTTGGCAAAGTTCGCAAATGGTTTGAGTCGTATAATTGTTACAGATTTGGCAATGAACAATCGAAGACATCGCCGTGTCTAAGCATTCAGCGAGATGCAGCCCGCGCTCACGTTGGTGTTGTAAAAGATGAAACACCATACGCTGCGCGGACTTGGGTCCTACGCCTGGTAGACAACGTAATGCATCGACCAAACGAGATAATGCATCCATTGGGTATTATCTATCCTCTTCTTCTTCTTTCATGAAGTCAGTTGGGATATTCAAGCCAGCAGTTAATTGATTAATTTTTTCTTTAGATACTTTTTCAACTTGACGTACTGCATCATTAATCGCTGCAGCAACCAAGTCTTCAAGCATTTCAACTTCTTCATCCAACAACGATTTCGCGATAGTGACTTTAGAAACATCATGTCGGCCGTTCATTATCACTTTAACCATGCCGCCGCCAGATTTACCTTCGACAGTTAATTCGGTCAATTCTTCTTGTGCCTTTTTCATGCGGTCTTGCATTTTTTGAGCTTCGTCTAATAATTTATTCAGATTGCCACCTAAATCACTCATCATATTCCTCACTAATTGTACTGTTTTTTGACAGACTTAACCGTAGGGAATAATCTTACCAGATTTTTTAATGAATGGGAAAGAAATTGTAACTCCGCTCACGCAGCAGTTTTCATTCACTGTAACTGTGCTTAAATTGAGATCCTTTGGATGCCCCGGACAAGCCGGGGCACGTGGGCTGGGTGGAGCCGAGCGCGCTATTCTCACTCTCATCTACGCCCCGGGCCTGTCCAGCCTCGTCTACTTATCCCGACTTGTCCAGTCCCGTCTATTTAAACTGTTCTTAAATTGAGGTCCTTTGGATGCCCCGGACAAGCCGGGGCACGTGGGCTAGGTGGAGCCGAGCGCGCTATTCTCACTCTCATCTACGCCCCGGGCCTGTCTGGTCCCGTCTACTTACCTCGGCTTGTCTAGCCCCGTCTACTTACCCCGGCTTGTCCGGGGTATCCAGCACGAGATCCAGAAATATGGATTATTCATGCTCAGACGTGGCTACAATGGAGTCTTTGACCAAGTCCGCAGAAAATTCTTTCTGTAATTGTTGAAACACCGGATCAGCATGCAAAGCTGCGGTATAGGCCGTTTGCTGTTGGGTATCTGCAGTCTTTTTTTGCGCCGCGGGCGAATCGACAAGTTCAGTGTGAAATTGCAAGGTGACATGAACCGTTTCCTGATAATAAGCGCTTAGGCTATCTTGAATGCGGGTGATGACGGGTTTGGTGAAGATCGATTGATGCGCCTTTTCTACTTTGAGTATGATGTTGTGGTCAATTTTTTCCAGCAGTTCGCTATGGCGGATCGCCGTTAAGGCTAAGCCACTTAATGATAATTGATTGATGATGGCCTCCCAGTTCGCATCGGGTTGTGCAGATGAAGCTGCGTGTGGGGATTCAGGTTCGAGTATGGGTACGAGCACTGAGTTGAGTAAGTCATACTGTTCTAATTCAGGCGCGCTGGAGGTGGTTGGTTCGACGTCGTTCGGCGTACTCGGTAAGAACTCATGATCTGTGGGTATTGCAAGTTCGGGTACCAGTATCTCTAGCGGTGGAGAAGGTATTTCGAAGGATTGTCCCTTGTCCTGGTAGGCGAGTTTGGGCTGCTTGGCGGTAGATGCAGGTTTGAACGTATACATCCGCAATAAAATCATTTCAAAACCGATAGCGGGTGAAGGTGCATACGGTAAATCGCTAAGACCTTTTAAGCCGATTTGATAAAATAATTGTGTGTCCTCGGCTGACAATTGTTGGGCGAACTGAATGACATCCGGTTGGGCTTCAATATAATCCGGCGGATTAGGCAGAGCTTGAACAATCGCGATACGATGTAAATAAGCGAGTAACTCATCTAGTACATAGCGGAAATGCCCTCCGGTTTGTGCAAGAGTTCGACTGATGGTGATGATTTGTTGGGGATCTTGCGCTATCAGTGCTTGGATGAATTGAATGGCATAATCTTCAGTGGTTTGTCCTAACAACATCGCCACATTCATTGCACTGAGGTCGCCGCTACGGCCAGCAAGACTTTGATCCAATAGACTCAACGCATCACGCATACTGCCGCGAGCAGCTTTGGCCATCATTGCTAGCGCTTGAGTTTCATATGCGATATGCTCGTCTTGCAAAATTGTTTGCAAATGTGCAGTGATAATGGGTTCTGACACATGTTTTAAATGAAATTGTAAGCATCGCGACAGGATGGTAACGGGGAGTTTTTGTACGTCCGTGGTCGCCAGCAAAAATTTGACATGCGCGGGTGGTTCTTCCAGAGTTTTGAGCAATGCATTGAAGCTATGCTGGGATAACATATGGACTTCGTCGATTAAATAAATCTTAAACCGACCAATCGTTGGTGCGTATTGGACATTATCTAAGACTTCACGCGTGTCTTCTACTCGGGTTTTGGATGCAGCATCAATTTCAATCAAATCGATGAACCGCCCGTGTTCGATGGCTTGGCAGTGGTCACATTGCAAACACGGCTGGGCTGACATGCCTTGCTCACAATTTAATGCTTTAGCCAAAATGCGTGCGACACTGGTTTTCCCTACGCCTCGCGTTCCAGTAAAAAGATAGGCGTGATGAACTCGGTTTTGTTGGAGCGACTGGGTGAGTGCACGAGTCAGATGTTCTTGTCCGAGCAATTCAGAAAATGTTCTTGGTCGCCATTTGCGCGCTAATGCAATATAAGTCATAGGTCAAAGTCCGATGGACTTGGTGTGGGCGGCGGCGCTAAGAGCCACACCTCTGCGCGCGAATTAAGTGTTACCGCTGCTCCCTTCCGGGCCTGACGGGGTTCACACGACTATCGCCGCGAAGGGACCCAAAGTGCCACCATCATGAAGGACAGAGACTACCAGAATTAATTTAAAAGTAAAGTCCTGTATAGCATATGACTTCGTACCGGTAGAGAAACCAAGAAACACATACGGGCCGGTGCCCGTAATTAATGATTTGAATGCATCGTTATGTCCTTTTAATGCCAGAAAAAACAAGTATCTTGGATGATTCGAATCTTACTTTTAACGTCC